>CAZLJG010000001.1:0-32773 GCA_964559545.1 uncultured Solibacteraceae bacterium
TGTCGATGTTGTCCCAGCCCTCTTTGTTGTCGCCGCGCGGCGGGTAGTAGTTGATGCGCACGACGTGCGAGATGTCCTTGTAAAGATCCGGATACAGGTGCGGCTGGAAGATGTAGTCGAGCGCGCCCTTCTTGCTTTCTTCCTTGGACTTGAACGACTCGGGATCGTCGAGCACCTCGCCGTCGCGGTTGCCGAGGATGTTGGTCGAGTACCAGCCGGCCACACCGATCAGGCGCGCCTTGAGGCCGGGGGCGATGATCGTCTTGATCAGCGTCTGCCCCGTCTTCATGTCGTTGCCGGTGATCGGCGAGCCCGTCTTCGCGGCGAGTTCACGCAGCGCAGGCACTTCGGCGCTCAGGTTGGGCGCCGCGTTGCCGTACGGCAGGCCTTCACTGATCGCGGCGTACGCGTAGATCTGGCTCGGCGAAATCGCCGGGTCGTTATCAACCAGGCCCTTCTCAAACGCCGCGATTGACTTGTGGCACGCCGACTCGGTCAGGAAAATTTCCGTGGACCCGGCCCAGATGAGGACCACGCGCGAGCAATTGTTGTCGGCCTTGAACTTGCGGATATCGGCGATCAGCTGATCGGCGAGGTCCTTCTTGTTCTTGCCCTTCTTGACGTTCGGGCCGTCGAGGCGCTTGACGTAGTGCCGGTCGAACACGGCCGCCATCGGCTTGATCGCCGCGAGTTCATCCTTGACCTGGTCGAGGAGGTTTTCGTCGAGCACGCCGGCGTGTTTCGCGGCTTCGTAGCAGTTGTCCTCGAAGATGTCCCAGCCGCCAAACACGATGTCGTTGAGTTCGGCCAGCGGCACAAACTCACGAATGGTGGGCGTGCGGTTTTCGGTGCGCTTGCCGAGACGAACGGTGCCCATCTCGGTCAGCGAGCCAATCGGCTTCGCCAGACCTTTGCGGATGGCCAGCACGCCCGCAATCGTGGTGGTGCTGACCGCACCGAGTCCAACCAGAAGAATGCCGAGTTTGCCGTCGGCAGGAGCAAGAGAAATACCAGTAGTCACAAGGGAGAACTATATCATTCGGGCATGTTCACCATTCTCAAGATGCTCCGGCAGGCGAAGGGACGGCCGGAACAATCCGCAGTGGCCATGTTGGGCATCAAAGGTGGCGACTCGGTCCTGGTGGCCGGTGCGGGTCGGCCCGATCTGGCAGGGGCGATTGGGGCGATCACCGGCCTGAACGGCCAAACCACCGTCGCGGACAACACCGACGGCGCCGCCGGCCGGGTCAGTCGCGCCGCCGCCAACGCCGGGGCCCTGGTGGAATTCGTCCAGGCGCCACTGGCGATGCTCCCGATGGATGGCCAGACCTTCGATGTCGTGATCCTCCCATCCGGACTGGCCTCGCTTGGGGCACAGGCCCCCCTTGTCCTCGCCGAGGCCATCCGCGTAGTCCGTCCTGGAGGCCGGGTCGCCATCTGCGAACCGCTCCCCCGGCCCGGCCTGTTCCGACTGGCCCAAACCACCCCGCTCACCGACCCCAAGGACGTCGTCGCCCGGCTGACCGCCGCCGGACTGCGCGCCGCGCGCCACCTGGGCAGCCTCGACGGCGTCGCGTATTTCGAAGCGGCGCGGGCGCGGTGAAAAAGGCACCCGACGCCTTTTTCACCGCAGACAGGTCAGATGGCGGCCGCCGTCGATGGAAATCGTCTCGCCCGTAATCCACGACGCGCGCGGCGAAGCGAGCCACACAATGAGTTCCGCAATTTCTTCCGCGGTCCCTGGCCGACCCAGTGGGTGCGTGGCCTTGGAGTGCTCAAGAAACGCGGCATACCGCGCATCGTCCATCCCACCGCGGCGGTGGAGGTTTGTGACCACCACCCCGGGGTTCACGGCGTTGACGCGCACGCCGCTCGCCGCCAGGTCCAGCGCGGCACAGCGCGTGAGTTGATCGACCGCCGCCTTGCTGACGCAGTAGGACAGGAGACCGGGAAACGCGCGCGTCCCGGCGACACTCGACAAGTTCACGACCGACCCGCGGGTCTCCACGAGCGAGGGCACCGCATCGCGCATCAGGCGGAACGACGCGCGCAGG
The DNA here is from genome assembly GCA_964559545.1 of uncultured Solibacteraceae bacterium. Lineage (GTDB taxonomy): Bacteria > Acidobacteriota > Vicinamibacteria > Vicinamibacterales > SCN-69-37 > SYFT01. The sequence continues at coordinate 2,055 of CAZLJG010000001.1, forward strand.
TTCACATCCATCATCGCGTCGAAGGCCTCGTCGGTCGTCTCCTTCACGCCCGCCGACGCAATCACGCCGGCCGCGTTGACCAACACGTCGATGCGGCCATGGCGCCGACGCGCCTCCGCCACGATCGCGGCGGGGCCACCCGGCGACGTGACATCCATCACAAATCCACCGGATCCCAGCGCCGCGGCGTCACGGCCGACCCCCATCACCGTGAGGCCATCCGCCACGAGCCGATCCGCCGTCGCCTTGCCGATTCCGGACGAAGCCCCGGTGACGACCGCGACACACCCTGCACCCCACGCGTGTTCGTTCATCCGCAAAGTTTACCGCGACCCCCTGTTGGTCCCCCCTGCTCGCGCCGAAACGCCAAAGGTGACCGAGCTCTATACGATCCGGGAGATCGCCGCCGCCGCGGACGTCCCGGTGGAGCTCGCCGAGCACCTGGCCGATTCCGAGCAAATTCTCGTGGTGGACGGCCGGGTCCGCCAGGCGGACGCCGTTGCGTTGGTCAGGCGCTTGCGAAGCGCACCCGGCGGCCGGGAGCCGCTGTCCCCCCTGCCCGAGTCGAGGCGACGGGGCGGACTTCCGCTTGCGGCATCAGGCACCCTGCATGGCGCGGCCATTGCGCTGTTTGTGATCGCCTCGTCGCTGGGACTGCTTAAGGCCACGGACACCGAGACTGAAATCAAGGACAAGACGCCCGTGCGCATGGTGTTCCTCATGACGCCGGGTCCGGGGGGTGGTGGTGGCGGAGGCGGGCTCAAGATCCCCGCGCCCCCACCTCGCGCCGAGCGCAAGGCTCCGGTGGTGAAAAAAGTCAGCAGCCCGGTGCCGCCGCCGCGGCCGTATCGGCCGCCGCCTCGCCCGGTCACACGTGAAACGCCCCCACCGACCCGCCCACCAGAGCGCCCGCCGGTCGTGGCGCCGGTGGTGCCTGATCCGGGCGATGCGAAAGAAGTGATCGGCGTCATGGACGCACCGCCACTTCCAGCACCGCCGAGTCCCGGCCCGGGCGCCGGAGGTGGTGTGGGCTCCGGTCAGGGCTCAGGGATTGGCGAAGGTGACGGCGCCGGGATTGGTGCCGGGTCCGGCGGCGGCACGGGTGGCGGGCCGTTCCGTCCAGGCAGCGGCATTGAACCGCCCCAACTCCTGCGCGAGGTACGGCCTTCGTACACCGAAGAGGCGCGCAAGCGCGCGGTCGAAGGTGACGTCGTCCTCGAAATCGTGGTGCGACGTGACGGCACCGTGGGTGACGTGCGCGTGTTGCGAGCCCTCGGCAGCGGTCTCGATCAACGCGCGATTGCGGCCGTCCGCCAGTGGAGGTTCTCGCCCGCGCGCCGACTGGGCTCGGCTGTTGATGTGCTTGTTGAGGTCGCCGTCGGGTTTTCGTTGAGGTAGTGGCTGATGGAATCCCTGCTCGTAGTCGTGATGGTGATCGCTCTCGTGCTGGCGGTCGCGATGTGTCTGTTTGCGTGGCGCGTGCTGCGACGTGATCGATCACACACCGACGCGCGCATCGCCCATCTGCGGGCGCTCGCCACTGACACGGCACCGGAACCCGACTGGCAGCCCGTCAACGCAGCGCCGCCGGCACCGGCGCGCACAAGCTGGGGCGCCCTGATCGCGGTGGTCGCGATCTTCATGGCCGTGGGCGCCGGATCGGTGTACGCGCTGTATGGATCGGCGCCGGCCATCGCGTGGCCGACACTCGCTGCCCAGCCGGCGGACACCCCACTTGAACTTGTCGCGCTGACGCATCGCCGCGATCCGTCCGGTGAATTCATCGTCACAGGCCTTGTGCAAAATCCTGCGACTGGACGCGCGACGCCGGCGCTGAGCGCGGTGGTGTATGTGTTTGGACCCGACGGCGAATATTTCACCTCGGGCACGGCCGCGATCGAGGTGCCCGTGCTTGCGCCAGGCGATCAGTCACCGTTCACAATCCGCCTCTCTGGTCTCAGCAAGGTGAGCCGATATCGACTGGGGTTCCGGCAACAGGACGGCGGTGCGTTTGCCCACGTGGACCGTCGGGGCGAACCGCTGGCGGGCACCACCGCAGCCACCGTGGAGGAACGGCCATGACTCTGACGCGTGTCGTCATCTTCTCGACACTGGTGGCTGGCGCCGCTGTACTTCAGGCGCAGGAAAAGCCAGCCGGCCAGGGGTTCTCGTTTCGATCAAACGTCAATCTGATCAACGTCAACGTCACGGTCACCGATGCCAGCGGCCACTTCGTGGGTGGGCTCAGGCAGGAAGACTTTGAGATCTACGAAGACGGCGTGCTGCAGACGACGTCGCACTTTGATGCGGAACGGGTGCCGGTCAGTCTCGGCATTGCCGTGGATACCAGCGGGTCAATGGTCGGCGACAAATGGGTCGCGGCGCAGGCCGCACTCAGCCGGCTCGTCAACGACCTGCTCGGGCCGACCGATGAGGTCTTCCTGTACCGCTTTGACAGCCGCGCTGAACTGGTCCATCCCTGGACGCGCGACCGCCGCGAGGTGAGCCGGGCACTGGGCGCGATCCAGCCGCGCGGCGGCACCGCCATGTACGACGCCGTGGCCGATGCGATTCCACTGGCCATGCGTGGATCGGAACGGAAGAAGGCGCTCGTCATCATCTCGGACGGCCAGGACACCAGCAGTTCGACGCGCGTCCCGGAACTCACGCAGCAAATTCGCGAAAGCGAGGTGCTCGTCTATGCGATCGGCGTTGACGCATCGGGCAACGCCCCGCGCGGGTCGGGATCCTCGGGGTCCGGTGGCCAGGCCTCACGCCCGCCGGCACCGTCTCCATTCCCTGGGCGTCGTCCACCCGCAACCCCTCCACCTGCGCCGGCACCATCACGATCGACGTCGTCGGGCGGAAACAGTGACCGCGTGAACGCCGACGCCCTGCGCGCGATCACCGACGACAGCGGCGGCCGTACTGAGATTCTGTACTCCCATCGCGACCTTGATGCCGCGACCGCCGGAATCGCCGGAGAACTCAGCCGGCAGTACTACCTCGCGTACTCCTCCTCGGCCCCGAAGGACGGACGCTGGCACACCATTGAAGTGCGGATCAAGAAGGGTAACGGCTCCTATCGGATTCGGGCACGGCGCGGGTTTACAGCTTCGTAGTGCCAGCACCAATTGCGCTAGTCTAGTGAGCCGTGTCTGAGACCGCGATCACCTGGCTCGCTGCCCTGGGCCTCTCCGTTGTCGGCAGTGTGGGAGGCCTTCTGGTGGCCGGCCTCCTCTTGCTGTTCGACAAACGTGTGCGCACGCGAGTGGTGCCGTGGCTCGTGTCCTTTGCCGTCGGCACGCTGCTGGGGGCCGCAGCGCTTGTACTGATGCCCGAGGCGCTTGAATCACTCGCGCCCGCGCGGGCGTTTGCGGTGATGCTCGGCGGCATCCTCACATTTTTTGTGCTCGAAAAACTGGTCCTGCTCCGGCACTGCCATGACGACGAGGACTGTCACGTGCATCAGAGCACGGCGACGATGGTGATCGTCGGCGACACGGTCCATACGTTTGTGGACGGCGTGGCGATTGCGGCGTCGACCCTTGTGTCGATTCCGGCGGGCATCATGACGGCGCTGGCGGCGATTGCGCATGAAATTCCACAGGAGGCTGGTGACTTCGGCATCCTGCTTGCCGCTGGTCACTCGCGGCGCCGAGCGTTGATGTTGAATGCGGCGTCGGCGATCGGCGGCCTTGCCGGCGCAGCGCTGATGTTGATGTTCGGCGCCAGTGTGCCGCTCGCGCAGCCGTACGTGCTGGCGTTCGCGGCCGGCAACTTCCTCTACGTCGCGATGGCGGATCTGATTCCGCACCTGCATCGGGGCGAAGCGGATCCCAACAGCCTGCGGCAGATCGTCCTGATCGCACTCGGCCTGGCCACGATCGGACTCATGCATCAGTACTTCGGACATTGATGCCGGAATCGATCTGCCAGTCGTGCGCACTCTGTTGTGACGGCACACTGTTCAGAGACTTCCAGGCCGACGCCCCGACAGCGGGACTCGTCGCCCAGCCATGCGCGTGTCTGCACGGACGCCTCTGTGGGGTCTACCCGGATCGTCCACGCGCCTGTCGCGACTTTGAATGCCGCGTGGTGAAAAGCCTGCAGGCGGGCACTCTCGACGTTGCCGGGGCACAACACCTGATCACCACGGCGCAGTCCCTCCTCGCACAGCTGGACGCGCTGCTGCCGGCAGACCTGTCCCTGACCACCACGGCACTGGATGACGCCGTCGAGCGCTATCAGCAGCAACGATCGCAGCCGCCGGACCCTGAGGTCCTGCTGCAGATGGCGGTGGTTCGGCTCTATCTCGACAAACACTTCCGTCCAGAGCCTCCCGCGTGACGTCGAAGTCCTCGTGACCCGCTCCCTGGCAACCACCGCGGCGGTGCTGGCGATCCTCTTCGCCGCATCCATCGACGCCCAGCGACGACGGCTGCCCCCTGGCGCCGCGATTCTGGGCCAGGTCGTTGATGCGCAGACCGGGCGCGGCCTCGATCGCGCGATCATCGAACTTGAGGGTGCCGGCATGCGGCAACGGTTGGTGACCGACGACCGCGGCCGTTTCCTGTTCAGCGGCCTTCCCACCGGCGAGTATCGTGTGTCAGCTGATCGGGCCGGGTACCTGCGCGGCGCGTTCGGGCAACGGCGCGCCTCTGGCGCAGCTGCGACCATCGCTCTGCTCGACGGCCAATGGGTCGCTGGAGCGGAAGTGGCGATGTGGCGCCCCGCGGTGATCTCCGGTTCTGTGAGAGACGACCGCAACGACCCGGTGGTGGGCCTCACCGTGCGCGCCTATCGCCGCGACGAGCAGCCCGGCCACACCACGCTCAGGGAAGTGGCGCAGGCCGTCACCGACGACACCGGCAGCTATCGCCTGACGGGCCTGGTGCCCGGGGATCATGTGGTCGGACTCTCCCATCAGCGACTCGCGCTTCCCGTGCTTGAAACGCCGGCGAATGAAGAGCCTGCGGCAGCACCAACAGAGCCGCTGCTTCTGGACCTCTCCATCGCGCCGCAGTATTACCCCGGCGCCGATAGTCTCGCCGCAGCGGTCACGGTCACGGTGGACGCGGGACGCGAGATGCATGGCATCGGTTTCATGGTGCCGGTGCGACCACCACTCACGATCACCGGGCGGATCGATCCCGCCAGTGTGCCTCCCGACGGGATGTCCTCGGTGCGGATGTTGTTGACGACACGGATGGATCCGCGCGTGTCGGAAGCGCCGCGGCACCGGATGCTCGCCGAGACCGCACCCGAGCCCGACGGCCGGTTCCAGTTCGCGCAGGTGCCGCCGGGCGACTACACCATCGAAGCGGTGCTTGAGCACGGCTGGGCGCGCGAGGCCGTCACACTCAGTGACAAGGACATCACAGACGTGGCCATCGCGCTCCAGCCGGCGCTTGAAGTGGAAGGCCAGGGTCGCGCGGGGCTCCAACTGCATTTTGAGCCGCTCTTTGATGCGCCAGGCGTGAAGGAAGTAACGGCCCGCATCGACGCCGACGGCCGCTTTCGCACGGGTCGAACGTTGACACCGGGTCGTTATCAGGTGCGCGTGTCAGGCATCCCTCAGGGACAAACCCTGCTCCGTGTCACCTCGCGCGGCACCGACATCGCGGATGAAGGGCTCGACCTCTCGATGGGGTACGGCCCGACAGACGTGGCGGTTGAACTGACAAGTCGCGTGGCCACGCTGGGCGGCACCGTGCGTGGCTCCGGTGCCTTCGGCGATCCCACCGCGACCGTGCTGGTCTTCCCCGACTCCCCGGCCGGTGTGAGCACCCGTCGCCTGCGCAGCGTCCGCGTCCGCACGAACGGGACGTTTTTCCTCCAGAACCTGCTTCCCGGCCGCTATCGAGTCGTCGCCATCGACGAGGCCGACGCCGATGGCTGGATGGCGCCGGACCGACTCCGACAGCTCCGATCACGGGGGATGCTGATTGATCTTCGCGACGGCGACGCCAAGGTCGTTGAACTGCGCCGCCAGCGGGAATAATGGGCCCTGGTCCCCGGTCTAAACGGGTGTGACACCCCGGGCGTAAGTCCGGTCAAAGGATCCAATGATCATGACTTCGAAGGCACGCACCCATCTCCAGGCGGCGTGGGTCCTCGTACTCACCCTCAGCGTGGCCCCGCTCCTCACCGCGCAGGGCGGACAAGGCGGCGGCGCTGCCCAGCAGGGCGGACGCGGCGGTGGACGCGGAGCGGCCGCGGGACAAGGGCGCGATGTCACGCAACCACCGGTCGTCGGCACCGGGATGATCCTCGGCCAGGTCGTCAGCGGCGATGCGGGCACCCCCGTGCGGCGCGCTCGCGTGAACCTCAGCGGCGCCGAGTTGCGCGGTCAACGTTCTGCCGTGACCGACGACGAGGGACGGTTTGTCTTCACGCAGCTGCCGGCCGGGCGTTACACCATCACGTCCTCGAAGGCCGGCTACGTCACGATCGCGTACGGCGCCAAGGCCCCGGGTCGCGCGGGCACACCAATTCAGCTTGCAGACGGACAGAAGCTCGAAGGCCGCCCCATCTCGATGCCCAAGGGCGGCGTCGTCACCGGTGTCGTCCTCGACGAATACGGCGAACCTTCGCCGGGCACTCCTGTGCGCGCGCTGCGCATGGTGATGCGCACCGGTGAGAAGCGATTGGAGTCGGCCGGCACGAGCACCACGGACGACCGTGGCATGTATCGCATCTATGGTCTGCAGCCCGGCCAATACGTCGTCACCGCGCAGCCGCGGAACACCGGCCTCGGTATTCTGCAGACCTCGGTCGCTGCCGAAATCGAAGCCGCGTTGTCGCAGATGCAGCAACAAATGGGCGGACGCGGCGGCCTCGGCGCGCTGGGCGGCGGTGCGGGTCAAGGTGGGCGGGGTGGTGGCGCCCAGGGTGGGCGCGGTGGCCAGCTCGGCGAGTTGTTGCAAGGGATCACGGGTGGTCGCGGCCAGCAGGTGCTTGAGCAACTCCAACAACAGCTTGATCCGGACGGTCAGACCTCGATGGGGTACGCGCCGGTGTTCTTCCCGGGCACGACGTCGCCGTCGGGCGCGAACATGGTGGATGTGGTCGTCGGGCAGGAACGATTCGGCGTGGACTTCCAGTTGCAGCTGGTGTCCACCTCCCAGGTGAGCGGCGTCCTCACCGGCGCGGACGGCGCCGCGCCTGCCGGAGCGCAGGTCACGCTCTCGCCGGTTGACACATTGCCGGGATTGCCGGGCGCCACCCAAACGGTGCGCGCCAATCAAACAGGCGGCTTCAGTTTCCGCAATGTCACGCCGGGGCAGTACCGCGTGACAGCGCGCGCCCAGATTCGCACGCCGCAACCCGGCGCCGAAACGGAAGTGGCGGCCGCGCCGGCGGGTCAGCCGGGAGGCCGCGGCGGTCGTGGAGGGCGCGGTCAGAACGTGCCGACAGAAATTTTGTGGGCGCAGTCGGAAGTCACGGTGGACGGCCGTGATGTGAATGATGTGGCGCTGCAGTTGCAGCAAGGCATGACCATTTCAGGCCGCGTGGTCTTCGACGGCACGCGCCTGTTGCCGCCAACCGATCTCACGCGTGTTCGCGTCACGCTCACGCCGGTCGGATCGCAGGATGGGGAATTCGGCAACATCCCGCCTGCGACGGTGGATGCCACTGGACGCTTCACGATCACCGGTGTGGCCCCAGGCAAGTACAGCCTGCGCGGGAATGCACCGGCGGGCACCGGCGGACCAGGCGTGGGTCAGGGTGGCGCACTCGCCGCGGGCGGCACCGCCAATTGGCAACTGCGCTCGTCAATCGCCGGCGGACGCGAAACGCTGGACTTCCCGTTGGAGATTGGTCCGAACATGAATGTCGGCGATGCGGTGATCACCTTCGCCGATCGCACGACGGAACTCGGCGGCCTGCTGCAGGACGCGCAGGGCGTGGCCACGTCCGACTACTCCATCATCATCTTCCCGACCGACGCGCGGTATTGGGTGCCGCAGGCACGGCGCATTCAGTCGGTGCGCCCGGGCACGGATGGCCGCTACACCGTGCGCAACCTCCCGCCGGGAGACTACGCAATCGCGGCCGTGACCGACGTCGAACCCGGCGAATGGTTTGATCCCGCGTTCCTTCAGGAACTGCTCGCCGCGTCGATGCGCATCACGCTCGCCGAAGGCGATCGCAAGACGCAGGACATTCGGCTGGCGGGGGGCTAGGGAGCAGCCGGGCTCCGGACCTATTTGCGCAGCTCTTTGAGCCGCACGCGTCCGCGGCGGATCACGAACCAGATGATCGTGAGCAACAGCGCGACGGCCGCCGCAAACGCGCCGGCGAAGAGAAACAGCGTCTGGTAGAGAATCGACTCAGGGTCGGTGAAGACTTCCATCGCCACCGGCGTACCTGCGCGACGGTCGGTGAGGCGCTGTTCCCACGTCAGAATGTTGCCGCGCTCGGGGGATCCGGGCTTGTTGTCCTCGAGCCGTCGCACGTTGTGATGCAGGACCTTGCTCGGCAGATGCAATTTGAAGCCGACCAGCTCGTCCCCGGTCCAGTTCACATCGCCCGGTGATACGCCGGCGGACGCGCCGACCGTTTGCCGGTACTCCAGCCGCGGCTGCCCTGCCTCGTCCTGCCCCGCCCCGAAACTGTACGTGGACCACGCCAGGACGCCGCAGGCCCCCGCCTTGCGCACGTCGGGCACCGTGAGATTCACCTGGACGAACCGGCGTCCGTCGCGACGCCAGGGCCGACCGACACGCTGCACCTGACAGCCAGCCGCCTCAAACACGCGGCGGACCTCATCCGCGTCGATGCGCGCCGTCGGCGACACATCAAGCGCCACGCCGCGCAGCGCGACCAGCGCCGGCACAGATGCCGCAATCACCACCCGCGCTGAGCCATCAACGCTGAGATAGGTCTGTTCGTCGTATTCGTACTGACGGCCCAGGGGATTGGAGCATCCGCTCACCCCGACCAACACCACAAGTGCCACCCACGCGCCGCGAAGACTCACGACCGAATGATATACATTCTCTCGTGCCCCGCCTCTTTCTGATTGACGGCAATTCCCAGATGTACCGCGCCTACCACGCGATTCGTGGTCTGACCGGTCCCGACGGCAAGTCCACCAACGCGGTCTACGGATTTGTCACGATGCTCCGGAAACTCATTGCCGACCATCAGCCGGACTACCTGGTGGCCTCATTCGACCTCCCCGGCCGGACCTTCCGAGACGACCTGTTTGCGGAGTACAAGGCCAATCGAGCCCCGATGCCCGGAGACCTGGCCGAACAGGTCCCTCTCGTCCACGACGCCTGCGAAGCGATGGGTGTCCCCATCATCACGGCCGAGGGGTTTGAAGCCGACGACGTGATCGGCACGCTGGCGGTCAATGCCAGAACCGCCGGTTTCGACGTCGCCATCGTCACCGGCGACAAGGACTTCTTCCAGTTGGTCGGCGACGGCCTTCGCATCTACAACCCGAAAGACGATGGCACGTGGTACGACGCGGCCGGGGTGGTCGAGCGGTTCGGCGTGCGGCCCGATCAGGTGGTGGACGTCCTCGCCCTCATGGGCGACTCGGTGGACAACATCAAGGGCGTGCCAGGCATCGGCGAAAAAGGTGCGCGCGAACTGATTACGACACACGGCACCCTCGACGCCCTGCTGGAAGCCGCGCCATCGCTGACGCAGAAGCGGTATCGCGAAGCGCTGATTGCCCACGCCGATGATGCGAGGGCGAGTCGTGTGCTCGCGACCATTCGGGCCGATGTGCCGGTGGCCTTTGAGCCGGAGGCGTTGAAGTACACCGGACCAGATCCCGCGCGGTGTTACGAGTTGTTCTCGCGCCTCGGCTTCCGCACCCTGACGGCGGACTATGCCCCGACCGCCGCCACCTCATCGCGCGACTACGTCATTGCCACCACGGCTGAGGAACTGGGAGCCATTGCCGCGGAGGCGCGCGCCGCGGGCGAGGTGTCGATTGCAGCGTTGACGACCAACGGGTCAGCCATGCGCGCGGTGTTGACCGGACTCTCGCTGGCCACATCGGCGGGCAGGGCCAGATACATTCCCATCGGCCATTCGGGCCTCAGTGAAATACCGAACGTACCGTTGCAGACGGTCGCGGCAACGCTGGGCGCGATGTTCGCCGACCCCGGCGTGCGCAAAGTCGGCCACGATCTGAAGACCACAGCGGTGGTGTTGGCACGCCATGGACTGCCCATCGACGGTCTCGACCTCGACACGATGATCGCGAGTTACCTGGTCAATGCCACCGGTTCAAGCCATGCGATCGAGGAACTGGCGCTGGAACGGTCGGGGTATCGCGCGCTGACAGAGGACAGCGTCACGGGGCGTGGCGCGAAGGCGATGGACCTCGATGCCGTCCCTGTGGAGTCCTTGCTGGCCTTCGCCGCAGAGCGTGCGGACCTGCCGCTGACGGTGGCCCCCAGCCTGCGTGACGACCTGACAAAGGGCGCACTGGATGGGATCTATCGCGATCTTGAGCGGCCGCTGATCCCGATCCTCGCAGACATCGAACGCGCCGGCGTGCGCATCGACGTGCCGGCGCTCGATCAGCTGGGCAGAACGATGCAGCAGGAGTTGGATGGGTTGTCGGCGCGCATCTTCGCGCACGCCGGCGGCGAGTTCAACATCAACTCACCCAAACAACTGAGCGAGGTGTTGTTCGAGCGACTGGCACTGCCTGCGGCACGCAAGACCGGCAAGACCAAAGCCACATCCACCGCCATGGATGTGCTCGAAGAACTGGCGCTCGTGCACGAACTGCCGGGTCTGGTACTGCAGTGGCGCAGCATCATGAAACTCAAGGGCACGTACGTGGATGCGTTGCCGGCGCTGGTGCATCCGCAGACCGGGCGCGTGCACACCACCTTTAATCAGGCCGTCGCGGCCACGGGGCGTCTCAGCAGCAGCGACCCGAACCTGCAGAACATTCCGGTGCGGACGGCGACAGGCCGCGAGATTCGGGCGACGTTCATCGCGGAGCCCGGCTGCGCGCTGATTTCGGCGGACTATTCCCAGATTGAGTTGCGCGTGTTGGCGCATCTGTCGGGTGACGAGGCGCTGATCGAGGCGTTCCAGCGTGGCGAGGATATTCACGACCGCACGGCGGAGCGCGTCTTCGGGGCCAACAGCGGACTAGATCCTCACGAACTGCGGCGTCGCGCAAAGATCATCAATTACGCGTTGTTGTACGGCAAGACCGCGTTCACGCTCGCGAAGGACATCGGCGTGCCGCAGGCGGCCGCACAGGCGTTCATCGACGCGTATTTCGCAGGCTTCCCAGGTGTGCGCATTTACATCGACTCAACACTCGAAGAAGCGCGCACCACCGGGCTGGTGAAAACCGTCACCGGCCGTCGTCGCATGATGCCGGAGCTGACCAGTAAGAACGGCCAGGTGCGCGCGGCCGCAGAACGCGAGACGGTCAACATGCCGATCCAGGGCACGGCCGCCGACATCCTCAAGCAGGCCATGATCGACGTCGCCGCGGCGCTGGCCACGCACAACCAGACCGCCACGGCCCCGACCCGCATGATCCTCACCGTGCACGACGAACTGCTGTTTGAGGCCCCCGAGGCCGACGTGCCGACGGTCTCGGCCCTGGTCCGGGACGTCATGCAAAACGCCTTCCCGTTGCGGGTTCCCCTCACCGTGGACGTCGGATCAGGCCCAAACTGGAAGCTTGCAAAGTCGTAACAAGTTTCGCTAAGTTCTTTCAATTCAACACTTTAAATACTCAATCCTCGATCCACAATCCTCAATACCTCTTATTGCGCCCCTATAATTCATTTTCGTGGTTGAGCCCGTCATCGTTCCGCGCGCCGAGCACACGATCTCGCGCCGTGACATTGACCCGGACGCGCTCAAGGTCCTGTATCGACTGCAGCAAGCCCAGCACCACGCCTACCTCGTTGGAGGGGGCGTGCGCGACCTGTTGCTCGGGCGCAGGCCGAAGGACTTCGACATCGGCACCAGTGCCCATCCCTACGAAGTCAAAAAACTCTTCCGCAACTGTTGGATCATCGGCCGACGCTTCCGCCTGGCACACGTCAAGTTCGGGCTGAAGACGATCGAAGTGGCCACGTTCCGGAAGAACGTGCCCGATCCGCTGCCGGGTGATCCCGCCGACGCATCCGAGGAATCACAGATCGTCGCGAGCGCCCCTGCGCCACTGAGTACCGACGGCATCATCCGGCGCGACAACACGTTCGGCACGCCGGAAGAAGACGCGTTCCGGCGCGACTTCACCGTGAACGCGTTGTTCTACGACATCGCAACGTATTCGATCATCGACTACGTCGGCGGTCTCGGCGATCTCGAGAAACGCGTGATTCGCAGCATCGGGGATCCGATGGTGCGATTTGTCGAGGACCCCGTGCGCATGCTGCGCGCCGCCGTGTTTGCCGCCCGCCTCGGCTTCACCATCGACGACGTGGTGCTGGACGCCATCCGCGAATTGCGTCCACTCATCGCGAAGGCCTCGCCCGCGAGGCTGCTGGAGGAGTACTACAAGATTCTCCGCTCCGGGTACGCCGAAGCGAGTTTCCGGATGTTGCACGACCTCGGTCTGCTGCAATTGATGACGCCGGAGTTGAAACATCCGTCCGAGGGTGTCTGGGAAGCCCTCGCGCGCCTCGACGCCCACCGCCGCCGCTTCGACGCGCCTCCCCCCGAACTGACGAACACACTGCTGATGGGCGCCCTGCTGGCGCCACTCGGGCTGGTGACACGCCGGCACGGCTCATCAAGTGACACCCGCGTGCAGTTGGGTCTGCTGCCGATCGCACGCCGGGATCTCGATCGACTTGCGCAGGTGCTCACCATGGTGCCGCGGTTGACGGATCCGGAGTTGCCGTCACGTATCGCGAAGGGCCTGCCGAACCGGCCGGCGTTTGGTGATGCGCTGGTGTGGCTGCAGGTGTTCGGTGATGCGCCCGATGTGGTGGACCAGTGGATGGCCCTGCGTGAGTCGCTCCCGAAGCCGACGGTTGCTGAGGGGGAGGCGGCTGCCGCCGCCGATGGCACCGGTCGCAAAAAACGCCGCCGCCGAGGACGTCGTCGCGGCCGCGGCCGCGGTGCGTCACCGGCGAAGGTCGCCGAATAACACCCGCACCCCGACACGTGCCGCGCGCCCGGGTGCCACGCTCACGAGCGGCGTCCGCCCGGTTTCCACGCGGGCATCGAACACGTTCTCAACGACACCAAACACAATCGCTCGACCCAACGTCGCCTGCGCACGCGCATCCACCTGTGTGGCGGACGCCAGCCTGAACGTATTCCGGTCATCGTCGAACTGGTGGCCTGTTGAGCGCACCACGACGCTCATCGCGCCGCGTGCCGTCGAGAAATCCGCAGCGACGGTGCCGCTCGCCGCCGGCACTTGTGGCAGGCGCTTGCCGTCCAGGATCGATTCGGTGGCGTTGTCGAAGGTGGCATCCACCCACTGCACTGACCCACGGACACGCAGGCGCGCGATGGGTCGCCACTCGCCGTCCACCTCGAGCCCCCGGGCCACGGCGTCTCCGGCGTTCTGGCGCTGTCGCACCGTGTTCGTCACCGTGACGTTCACAATCGCATCCTGCACGACTGACGCAAACGCCGTCGCGCCAAAGGTCCACATGGAGCGCTGGAGCCGCACGCCGCCCTCAAACGCGCGCGCCCGTTCCGGCTTCAGGTCGGGATTCGGATTGGTCAGCAGCGCCCCCACGCGGAAACCGCGGGCCAGTTCGTTGAGCGTCGGCCACCGATGACTGGTCGCGGCCGATCCGCGCACGGTCATCAGGGTGGTCGCCTGCCATTCGAGCGCCACACGACCCACACCCGCCCGATCGCGTGCCGCATCGTCATTGGGTGCAGCGCGCCATTCCTGGCGAACGCCGGCGCTGATGGTGAGGGCGCGGTGGCCGGTCCACGCGGCCTGAGCGGAGACGCTGTCGGCGTCGTCGCGCAGCGAGACGTCGGTGGCCGTGGTTGGGCGAATCTCGGAGAAGTCAGCAGAGGCGCGCGAGAACGTCGCCCGGACCAGACCGTAGCCGGCTGACGCCGAACGTCCGAGTTCAATGGCGGCTCTGGTCGTCGTGCCTTCGATCCGCTGCGTCGAGGTCAGCGACTCACTCACGCGACCAGAGGCGACTGCCGAGAACGTCTGATCAAATGCGTTTGGGCTGACCGACGCGCGCGCCGAAAAGGTCGTCGCCGCAGCGGCGGCCACATACGACGTCGCCAGCGTGTATCCCGACATCCGGTTGCGTTGCAGCACGGTGCCGTTGCCCCGGTCGTCGCGGCCACCGAGTCCTGAGATGGACCAGCGCCCGTGCGGCAGCGCGACGTCCACACGGCCAAAGGCATTCCACCACTCGGCGTCGGCAGGTCGATCAACCGGCCCTGCGGCACTCGCTTCGAGTGGGATGGTGCCGTCGGACCTGAATCCCCCGGCGGCCCCGAACCACGACACGCGGCCCTGACGTCCACCGCCGGTCGCGTCGATCGCGTACGTGGCGCTTGTGCCGCCTTCCACCGACAGGCTCCCGGTTGGACGATCCGGCACGGCTGACTGCAGCGAGATCACGCCGCCGAGCGCATCAGACCCAAACCGATCACCCGACGCGCCTGACATCACGTCGATCCGGTCCAGAGCGCCCGCGGGCACGCGCGTCCACGTGACCCAGCCTCCAAACCCATCGTTGAGGGGGATGCCGTCGAGGATCACCAGCCCCCGGCTCGCGCCGGACGCCGACAAGCCGCGCATCGTCACGCCATGCGTCGTCGGGTTGGCATACCGGGACGAGGACCGTCGGAACAGGGAGAACCCCGCCACGGTCCGCAGGCGCTCGTCCAACGTTACCGCCGGTGCCGTCGCGAGTGTCTCTCGCGACAGCGAGACGGCCCCTGGAGGCGCGCCAGGAGCCGCGACGACGACCGATGCGTCGGCAGCTCGTGGAAGCAGGGTAATCGTCACTGGGGAGGCCGTGACCCGCATACGAGTCGTGGCAAACCCTGGCGCGGAGACCACGAGGTCCAGCGGCAGTTCCAGGGCGTCGAACGTGAACTCACCGCTCGCGCCAGTCGTGGTCGTCACGGCCTCGCGCACAACCGCGGTCACCGTCGCACCGGCAATCGGCGACCCGTCAGGTGCGGTCACCGTGCCTGTCAGCAGAAGTATCAGCGCCGCAGCCGTCACACCCATACAGCCCTACCCGTTCTTCTTCTCGAACTCCCGCATGAACTCGACCAGCGCCGTGACGCCCTCTTCAGGGAACGCGTTGTAGATCGACGCGCGCATGCCGCCGACGCTGCGGTGGCCCTTGAGGCCGTCGAAGCCGGCCGCCGTTGCGGCTTTGGCGAACGCCGTTTCCAGCTCCTCGCTCGGCAGGCGGAACGTGATGTTCATGCGCGACCGCGCATCCTTCCGCGCGTGCGGACGCCAGAACCCCGTGCGATCGAGCTCGGTGTACAGCGTGTCCGCCTTGCGGATATTGATCTGCTCAATGGCCGCGAGACCACCAACGCCCTTCAGCCACTTCAGCACCAGTCCGAGAATGTAGATCCCGAACGCCGGCGGCGTGTTGTAGCGCGAGCCGTTTTCCGCATGCACCTTGTAGTTCATCATCGTCGGCAGCGAATCCGACGACCGGCCGAGCAGGTCTTCGCGAACAATGACGACCGTGACTCCGGAGGGGCCGAGGTTCTTCTGCGCACCGGCGTAGATGAGGCCGTATTTGGCGATGTCGATCGGCCGCGAAAACATGTTTGACGACGTGTCGCACACCAGTGGCGCATCACCGACCGACGGCAGGTGATGCCACTCGGTGCCGTGGATGGTGTTGTTGGACGTCATGTGCACGTAGGCCGCGCCCGGCGTCAGCGTCAACGCGTCCTGGGCGGGAATGTGATCGAAGTTTGTCGGTTCGGTGGTCGCGGCCACGGCAGTCTTGCCGACCTTCTTCGCTTCCTTGAGCGCCTTCTTGCCCCAGTCGCCGGTGAGAATGTAGTCGGCGGTGGCGCCCGCGGTCAGCAGGTTCATCGGCACCATGGAGAACTGCGTGCTCGCGCCTCCCTGCAGAAACAGAATCTTGTAGTTGTCCGGAATGCCTGCCAGCGAGCGCATGTCCGCCTCGGCGTTTTCCAGGATCGCGTCGAATGGCTTTGAGCGATGACTGATCTCCATCACCGACATGCCGACGCCTGGCAGCGCGATCAAATCCCGCTGCGCTTCTTCGAGGACGGGTAGCGGCAGAACGGCGGGACCGGCGGAAAAATTAAAAATACGGTGCACGGACATGTGATGAGTTCCTCAGATGCGATGGACGAGCAGGCCATCGCGCAACTTGGGTTCGAACCAGGTGGATTTGGGCGGCATGATGTCGCCAGCGTCTGACACGGCCAGCAGATCGTCCACTGACACCGGGAACATCGAAAACGCGACGGCCGCCCGGCCCTCGTTGACGGCGGCTTCGAGCGCAGCGGTGCCCCTGGCCCCGCCGACAAAGTCGATGCGTTTGTCGGTGCGGATGTCGCCGATGCCCAGCAGCGGCGTCAGCACTTCGCGCTGCAACACCGCCACCGCGAGGCTGTCGGCGCGTGACGTGCCTGAGGGTGACCCTGGCAACGTCACGACGTGCCAGCGACCGTCCACGTACACCGACACATCCTCAGGACGCTCGGGCACAGCGCCACCCTCGCGGACCACAAGGCGCGACCGCAACGCCGACAGGAAGTCGGCCGCCGATTGTCCGTTGAGGTCCTTCACCACGCGGTGATACGGCAGGATCTTCAACTGGCGATCGGGGAATGCCACGGCGATGAAGTGATCGGCCAGCTCCGTGGACTCACCCCGCTCGCGCAGCGTGGCGCGGGCCCTGGCCGCACTGGCGGCGCGGTGGTGACCGTCGGCGATGTAGAGCGCGGGAATCGCTGCAAACGCGGCGACGAGTGCGTCCCGGTCGGCCGGCGGCACGATCCACACCGTGTGGCGAATCCCATCCGGGGCCGCGAAGTCGTACAGCGGGTCGCCGGTGCACACACGGGTGGCGATGGCATCCACAACTCCAACGGCGCGGTACGTGAGGAACACCACGCCCGTCTGCGCGCGCACGACGGTGATGTGGCGTGTGCGGTCGTCTTCCTTGTCTGGCCGCGTCTTTTCGTGTTTCTTGATCAGGTCGCGTTCGTACTCATCCACGCTGAAACATCCGGCCAGGCCGGTCTGCACGTGGTCCCCCATCTGCTGACGGTAGAAGTACAGCGAGGGCTCGGCGTCTTCGACCAGCGGGGCTCCCGCTTCGAGCGCGCGGAGATTTCCCGCCGCCCGATCGTAGATGGCCGGCGCATACGGATCGGCTCCGTCGGGAAAATCGACCTCGGACCGCGTCACGCGGAGAAAGCTGAGGGGGTTGTCGGCGGCCAGTGCGCGGGCTTCGTCGGTGGAGACCACGTCGTAGGGCACGGAGGCCACGCGCGACGCAGCCGAAGGCGCCGGACGCAGCGCCCGGAACGGAGAGAGATGAGCCATGGTGGAAAAAGAGTCTACTGGCCCGACACGCCGGAGGCGACCGGGGCGGGCGACGCGGATGATGCGGGTGACAACGTCTGGCGGAGCTGCCCGAACAGGCGGTCTCGCGCCTCAAGGAACGACCCCATCTTGTCAGCGGGAATCGGCACGCCGGGCGGCATGTTCCGGTGTTCGGTCACCGGATTCACGTGGGCGCCACCCTTCTTCAGTTCGTAGTGCAGGTGGGTTGCGGTGACCGTGCCCGAATTGCCCACACGGCCAACCGTCTGGCCTTGGTCCACTTTGGCACCCGGGCGGATGCCCGGCGCAATCGCCGAGAGGTGGAAGTACGCGCTCTCGTAGCCGTTGACGTGACGCACCACCACTCGACGGCCGGCGCCCCCGGCCCAGCCCGCCGACACCACGGTGCCTGCCGAGACGGCGACGACAGGCGTGCCGTACGCGGCGCGATAGTCCACGCCGCGGTGCGCGCGATAGACGCCGAGCACCGGGTGCAGGCGCGACCGGGAGAAACTTGACGTGACCGTGGGTTCAAACCCAAGCGGCGACTTGAGGAACTGCCGCTTGAGCGACCGGCCCTCAGCGTCGTACCACCCGAGGCGGCCGTCCGGGCCTTCGTGACGAATCGCCGTCAGCGTGCGCCCGTCGTTGTACAGCACGGCAGCCTGCACCCCGTCGTAGCCCGAAAATTCCCCGTCGCGCATCACGCGACCGAACAACACCTCAAAGCGATCGCCATCCTGCAGATCCGAATTGAAGTCCACATCACCCGAGAACGCATCCGACAACAACAACGCGAGCTGGATGTTTTCACCCTTGTCCTGCAGGGCGGCGAACAGGGACGGACGGGCCTTGGTGATCTCCACCTCGACCGCATCCATCACGACTTCCTTGGGATACGGGACGACTTCAACGTCGAACTCCGGAGTCTCGGCCGGGCTGTCGTCCTTCAGCACCACCCGGAGAAACCGATCCGCATCCATGCGGTACCGGAACTCCTGGAACAGGCCATCCAGCGTTGTCGTGACCTGATACGGCCGGTTGGCCTGCAAGTGGCGCGGGTTGAAGACGCCGCGCACGGCGCCGACGATGGAATCGGCAAACGGCGACGAGGAGGGGTGACTCTTGAGCACGCTTTCGAGCGTGGCGTTGCGGGGGACTGTGGCTTCGACGATGGCCACGTCGAGGGGGAGCCGGACATCGTGGTGGACGACCGGGGAAAAATCGCGGTCCAGCGAGGTCAACACGGCAGCCATCGTGACGCCGCCAACAATGGCGGCCGCCGCGAGCACCGGGACCAGACGAGACCTAGACATTCCTCACACGCTCCATAGCCATAACCCTCAAACCCCCAATACCTTACCATCCGACAGGCCGAGGCGTATCATTGACTCGAAACCGGGCGCCCTGTCCGGTTTCGGAGGTTCCCACATGAAACGCACCCGACTGTTCACCTTGGGTCTTACGGCCCTGGCCCTCACGACGTTTATCGCCCTGCCCAAAGGGGCCACCAACGAACCCATCGACTACGCCGCACTCGCCCGCATCCGGGCCGAGGGCCTGCAGAACTCGCAGGTCATGGAACTCGCGAGCTGGATGACCGACGTGTATGGACCGCGGCTGAGCGGGTCCCCCAACATTCAGAAAGCCGGCGAGTGGGCCGTGGCCACGATGAAGGGCTGGGGCATGACCAACGTCGCCATGGAACCGTGGGCGAATCAGACGATGTTCCCGCGGGGGTGGACCAACGACAAGTTCTACCTGGCGGCCGTGTCGCCACAGAGTTTCTCGATGATCGGCATGTCCACGGCATGGACACCGGGCACCAACGGCCTAGTGCGCGGGGATGCCGTGCTCGTGACGGCGACCACCGAGGCCGAGTTGAAGAAACTCTCCGGGACGTTGCGCGGCAAGTTCGTCATGACGGATCCCGCGCCTGATGTGGCCGCCTTCTGGACGCCGACCGCCACGCGGTACACCAAGGAACAGCTGGACGACCTCGAAGGCCCGACGCGCCCACCCGAGTTCGGCACGGTCGCGCCGGGCGCCGGACGTGCAGGAGGTGCTCCTGCAGCGGGCCGCGGTGGCGCGCCTGCGGCCGCGCCGTTTAATCGCACAGCGTTTTTCATCCAGGAAGGCGTCACCGCGGTGTTGACGACACATCCGCGCGGGCATGGCAACTTCCGCATCGGCGGCGCGAACCGCGGCGCGGACCCTGCGACACTGATCCCCTCGATCGTCGTTGTCGCCGAGCACTACGGGCGACTCGTCCGCATGCTGCAGAAGAACCTGCCCGTGCAGATCGAAGCGGACATCAAGAACACGTATCACCCCAACCCGCCGATGTTTGACGTGGTCGGTGAAATTCGCGGCACCGACAAGGCGGATGAAGTGGTGATGCTCGGCGCGCACTTCGACTCGTGGCATCCCGGCACGGGCGCAACCGACAACGCCGCCGGATCGGCCGCGATGATGGAAGCGATGCGCATTCTGAAGGCGTCCGGCGTCACACTCCGCCGCACGGTGCGGCTGGGTCTGTGGAACGGCGAGGAACAGGGCCTGATCGGATCACGCGACTACGTGTCGAAACATTTTGTGGCGACCAGCGCGCCTGGTGCCGGAGCGCCGGTGGGTGGCGCGGCGCGTGGCGCGGGTGGCGGTCGGGGCGGCAACACAGGCCCGGTGCAGTACACGCCGGCGCATGCCAAGTTCTCGGGCTATTTCAACATCGACAACGGCGGCGGGGCCATTCGCGGCATCTACCTGCAGGGCAACAACGCCGTTGCGCCAATCTTCCGCGCGTGGATCGATCCACTGCGTGATCTTGGCGTCACGCACGTGACCATTCGCAACACGGGCGGCACCGACCACCAGTCATTCGACGGCGTCGGCCTGCCGGGTTTCCAGTTCATTCAGGATCCGCTCGAGTACAGCTCGTTCACTCACCACTCGAACATGGACACGTTCGAGCGCCTGCAGCCGGATGACATGCGCAAGAACGCGACCATCGCCGCGATCTTCGCGTTCCTCACGGCCAATCGCGACGACCTGCTGCCGCGCAAACCCGCGGCGCCGGCGGGCGGGCGCGGAGGACGCGGGGGTTCTGACGATTGAAATGAGGCAATGGGGCAATGAGGCAATGGAACGCCTCATTGCTCCAGCGGCTCAACGCGGAGCGCGCAGCAACATCGGCCCCGCACAGGCAAAGCCCTGAGGCGCGACGATGTCGGCCCAGCGGGTGGCGTCGAAGTAGAGCGTGATTGGGGCGGAGTCACCGTTGCGGGTCACTTCGAAGATCTCGATGTCGCGGGCAGGCGGCTCCGGGCCACTTCCAGTGCGACGGACGGTCAGGCCCTGGCCTCTGTCGCCGCGAAGTGTGAGCAGAAACAATCGCGCCCGCTCGACCACTTGCTCCACGCCACCACCAACCGGGATCGCCATCGCCGCGCTGCGGCCGAACCCGGGGTCCGCTGACACCGCACACTGCGGCGGCGGCATCGTCGGCATATCCTGCGTGCGGGTGAGGTTGAGCGTCGACAGCGAATTCATCCCGCGCGACGCATTGGGGGTGAACACGGCACCGGGCGGAAGGCTGCCGGTCGGCGGCGCGATAGCGCGCACGGGAATCGTGAGCGATTGCACCATCGGCGCACCGTTCCACTTGAGCGGCTCGAGCACCCATTGGGAGAAGGCCTGCACGGCCTGATCCAGCAGCTCTTCTGGGCCCGCGGCGTAGTCCACGATCTGCGGGCGCCCGGCCGGGTCGACCACGACGGTCAACCTGATGGGATTGTTGTCTGGCGGCGGCGTCACACCGGGCGTCAGGATGATCGGCACCTGTCGGGCTGGTCGCGCAGGCGTGATCTCCACCGGGAGTTTCACCTCGCGCGCATCGCCTTCACACACCTGCTCCTGATACTGGATGACGACGAAGTCCGTGCGTCGCGGCATCGCGATCCGCACGCGCTGGCCCACCGCATGTTCCGGCACGGTCACACCCGGCAACGCCTTGGCGAGGTCATCTCCGCGCAGCTCATCGCCCTTCGGCGCTTCCCCACCGTTGGCGTCGGTCACGTTGATTGCACGCGGCCGTACGACCCGATCGCCACACGCGAGTGGATACGCGACCAGCAACAGCTGCTGGAGGCCCACCTGCGCAGGCGGATCCTCGGCATCCAGCGGCTTCCCCGCGGCGGTCGCCGCCCGTGACAACAGAACAGCCTGTCGGAACTGATCCCAGGCGACACCGTACCGGTCCGGCTCTTTCGCCGAAAGAGGAACGGGGGTGACGTTGTTGCCGGCCGCCCACTTCACGGCCATCGCGGTGGTCTTGCGCGTGATCTCAAACGGATCGGCGGGCGGTCGCGTGAGGCCGATCGCCGCGCCACACACAAGCCCCTGCGGCGCACGCGGTGTTTCCCAACGGTAGACGTCGAGGAACATCACAAAGGGCTCATTGCGGCCCGACCACGACAGCTCGTACCGATCGAGGATCGTCTTCTCAGGCCCCTGGTAGGACCCACTTCGCTTGAAACTGACGACTTCGCCGGCCGGCCCACGCAGCGCCTTGAGGTACTGCTGTTCCCGCGCCGCCACTGTCCGCGCGCCGCCACCGAGTTTCACGGGATTCTCGGCCGTGGTGCCGTACGTCGGATCAGTAGCCACCTCACACCGCGGAATCACACTGCGCTCACCCTGCTCGACCGGGACGCCACTGGTCACCTGTGCGGCGGCCGGAGCGGCCAGGACAACAACTGCGAGATGGCACGCTACAACCCAGCGTGCCCTACATGCGCATCCGCCCATCCAGTTACCCATCTAGAAAATCCCAACGCGTCCAGACACGTTTGCAATCAGCCGCGCCGAATCAAATCCAACGCCCTGCTTGAAGACCGTCACGACCTTGCGCACATCGCCGATGGCCGTCGTCGGGTCGCCGTTGAAGACGATGATGTCGGCTTGTTTGCCTATGACGAGCGAGCCGGTGATCTGGTCGCGTCCGAGGTAGCGCGCACCGTTGAGCGTGACGACCTGCACGGCTTCCGGCAGCGTGAACCCGGCTTCGACAAGGATCTCGATCGTCCGCTGATTCGAAAATCCTGGAATCACGCCGCCACCGCCGGTGGGGTCGGTGCCGGCCACGAGTTTGCCGCCCGCGCGGAAGAATGCAAGGTCGAGCGCCAGGCCTTTCGGGAACAACGTCGCGTAGATCGAGTTCGCGTTTTTCGCCGTGCGTGCGTAGTTCTGCTCGAACTGCTCCTTCAATTGCGGCGTCAGCACATCCAGCCCGGGCGGCATCGGGCGGCCAGGCGTAAACGTCTCAAAGACGGTCGGGGTCGTTGTCAACGTCACGCCCATATCGATCAGCGTCTTCACAAGTGCGAGGAACTGCGGCGACTTGGGATCCAGCGCGGCGATCGATTGCTGACCGACGGCCTGGCCTGGGCACGCGTTGGCCTTCTTGTCGGCGACAAAATCAGTCGCGGCCATGAACGAGTGTTCGAGGTTGTCGATGCCCAGTTCGGCGGCTTCGGCGTACGTGACCGAGCAGAGATGACCCGTGACCTTCAGGCCGCGCTTGTGGGCTTCGCTGATGGCCGCTGCGAGATCGTCGCGCGAGATGTTCATGTACGCCTTGAACGACGTCGCACCTTCATCCGCCCAGTAATTCACCTGCTTTCGCGCATCGTCAGGCCCGGACAACACGCGCATCTGCTGGAAAGTGTTTGGGCCGTTGAGGTAGGGCGCTGTGGCGTCCATCCAGGGGCCGGCCTTTGACCCGGCCTCGATAAGGCGCTTCATGTTGATGTCCATCGTGCCGTGCACGTTGCCGCCGGTGCGCATCGACGTCACGCCGCCGGCAAGATACAACTGCACAAAGCTCTCACCGAGCTGGCCATACACGCCGGGGCCCGTGGGGTAGTAGAGATGCTCGTGCACCATGACCATGCCGGGCATCACGGTCTTGCCGGTGAGGTCGACGACGGTGGCGCCTTCGGGCACTGGTGTCGAAGCGCTCGCTCCGATGGCGGCGATCCGGCCGTCCCGAATAATCACCGTCTGGTCACTGCGTGCCGGCGCACCGGTGCCATCAAGCACCTTCGCGTGCGTCAGTGCCACGACTGGAGCATCCACTGTGACGAAACGGCGGATGTTGTTGCCAATCGGCGGCCGTTGCGCCTGCACGGAAGTGAACGCCACGGCCATCAGCACACCGGCGACAAGCAATGTCTGTCTCATAGGGGCGGATTCTACACCCCGCTCTCGTATAATTCCTGGATGCTCAAGTTCGCTTTTGTACGACAGTTGTCTCTGACCGTGTTGTGCGCAGCCGTCGCCGCGCCGGCACTGGCCCAAACGCAGCCCCCGACCGTGACGTTGCCCGAGGTGACGGTGACCGCCCAGAAGGAACCCGCCAAGGCGCAGGATCTTCCGGTCAGCGTCACCGCGATTACCGCCGGCATGCTTGAACGCGCGGGCGTCTCCATCGTCAGCGACGCGGTGCTCGCGGCGCCGAATTCGATTTTCACCGAGTTCACCGCGCGCAAACTCAGCAACGCGCGATTCCGTGGCCTCGGGTCGAGCCCGGCCAATCCCGCGGTGACCACGTTCATCGACGGCGTGCCGGTGCTCAACGCCAATGCATCGAGCATTGAGCTGATCGCCGTGGATCAGGTGGAGTTTGTGCGCGGACCGCAGAGTGCGTTGTTCGGGCGCAACACCCTGGGCGGCCTCGTCAACATTTCGTCGGCGCGCCCCAACCTCTCGCGATGGACCGGCCGCCTCTCGGCGCCGCTTGGCGACAACGGCACACGCGAGATCCGCGGGTCGGTGTCAGGCCCGCTGTCGAACACGGTAGCCCTGGGTGTCGCGATCGGTCACGGGGAGCGTGATGGGTTCACGACCAACAGCATCACGGGCAATGCGATCGATGGCCGCAAGGGCACGTTCGGCAAGGCCCAGCTGCTCTGGACGCCGAATGCACGTTTCGAAACGCGCCTCATCGTCAGCGGTGAACGGTCGCGTGATGGCGACTATGCGCTGAGTGATCTCGCGGGCCTGCGCCAGAATCCGTTTACAGTGGCGCGCGACTTCGAGGGCTATCAGAACCGCGACGTTCGTTCGGCCACGCTGCTGGCGCGTTACGAGGGTTCGCGCGTGAGCGTGACGTCCACCTCCGGGTACCTCCGCTGGGACACCCGCGACGAAACGGACCTCGACTACACGCCGCTGAGTCTTGTCACCCGCGACAACACGGAAGAGGCCAGCCAGTTCAGTCAGGAAGTGCGCATTGCCTCAGCGGGCGCCGCCCCGGTCCGCCTTTCGGACTCGGCGACGCTCAGCTGGCAGGTCGGTGGCGTGATGTTCACGCAGAACTACGAACAAACCGCCATCAACCGGTACTCGCCGTTCATCCTGTCGCCGTTCCTCGGATTCCCGATCCAGCAGTACTCGCCCAAGGGCACAATCGACGACCTCGGCTTCGGTGGTTTTGCGCAGGCGACCTTCTCATTCTCAAACCGCGTGGATCTGGCCGTGGGTGCCCGTGCCGACCGCGAAACGAAGGACGCCACGCTCGACACGTACTTCGATCCGATGATTGCCCCGCCGGCGGCGGTCGCCGAGAAGGTGACCTACTCCAACATTTCGCCGAATGCGTCGCTGACCGTGCACGTGCGTCCCGGTGCGATCGTCTACGCCACAGCGGGCCGCGGCTACAAGGCCGGCGGCTTCAATCCGACGGCACCGCCCTCGGCGGAGTCCTACGGGGAGGAACTGACGTGGACGATGGAGGCTGGAAGCAAGACGTCGTTCGCCAACGGCCGTGTGATCGCGAACGCGGCGGTCTTCCTGATCGACTGGACCGACCTGCAGTTGAACCTGCCCATCCCGATGGCGCCCGGCCAGTTCTACATCTCAAACGTGGGTGGCGCGACCAGTCGTGGCGTCGAACTTGAACTCATGGCGCGTGCCGGACGCGGCGTCGACATCTTCGGCGCGCTCGGCCTGACGCGCGCGCGCTTCGACGTGGGCAGCACCTCGGAAGGCGTTGATGTCGGCGACAACCGCATCCCGTTCACGCCGGAGTACACCGCGTCGGTCGGCATGCAGTTCTCCCGTCAGCTGCGCGACCGCATCTCCACCTTCGGGCGTGTCGAACTCGTCCGCTACGGCAAGTTTGATTATGACGATGCGAATACGGCGGGGCAGAAGGCCTACGCCCTCGCGAATCTGCGCGCCGGCGTGGATGTGCGCGGCATGACCATCGAGGGCTGGGTGCGCAACGCGTTTGACACGCGCTACATCCCGACCGCGTTTGCATATCCGTTCTTCGCGCCGTCGGGGTTCGTCGGCGAAAGCGGACGGCCGCGCACGATTGGGATCACGCTGGGGGTGGGCTTCTAAGGATTGTTCGGAGCCGCCGGGCTTCAGCCCGGCGATTACAGCCGGGCTAAAGCCCGGCTGCTCCAGCGTCCCTATTCCCCTCTCGGATACCGGCGCTCGATGAGGCGCCGGAGTTCTTTGATCGGCTCCGGGTTGTCATCAACCTGGAGCCGAAGCACCACGTCGTTGTGGAGCCACACGCCGCCGTCCTTCTTCACAATCAATATCGCCGCTGACTGCATGCCGCGGGTGTCGCCACCGGCGGCCTGCCCCGCTTCGAGCGCTGCCTGCAGCCTGAACGCGAGCCGCCCTTTCGTGGTCTCGAACGCGGTGATCATGTCGGCGACCACCGCGGGGCCGGCGAGGATGTTGCCCTGCGCGGTGGCGTACTTGCCCTGTTTATGTCCGGCCCACGTGCTGGCTTCCGGTCCCGTGAACACGGCCGTCTCGCCTGTCGGCGTGATCACCGCAAACTGACGTCCGGCCTTCGGCCATCGCTGGCCGCGCAGCCCTGGATCGGGATCCCGTTCCCAGATTTGTTTGATGACATCCGCTGGCGCCACACCTTTGCGCAACAACTCGAGCGCCTGCGGACCATAACTCACGTCCACAATCGCCTGCGTGGCCACTGCACCCACGCCGGCTTCGGCCCACAACACGCCGTTGCCGACCGAGAACACGCGAGACTGGACCGCGCCGCGGAACTCGCCGGTGGCCGGGTCGTAGCCGAGAATCGAAAACGTCGCCACCGGATCCGGATCGCGGTCTGCTGGCGCCGGCGCCGCCATGAGCACGCTGCCCACCGAGGCCACCAGAGTGAGAACCCATGTTGCTCTGCGCATTACTGCCTCCGTACAGGAACCGGTCGAAGGATAAACCCTGCCACGGCGTCCACAAACGCGTCGTGGGTATCTTCCAACTGCGCGGCGTGATCGCCGCCAGGCAGGATCGTCCACTGTCGATGCGCCGAGGCCAGCCCCGCCACAAACTTGGCGGTCGTGCTGTCGTCCATTCCGGGATCGCGGGATCCGTGAATCACCAGGACAGGCATCGTGAGCTTGTCGAGACGCATCGCGTTGAACTCGTCTTCGCGAATCCAGTCCATACGCACCGGATCGGCCGCGAGAGCCTGTTTCACAAAGGCCTCGACGACCGCGCGCGGAGTCACCAGAGGAGAAATGAAATCGCTCTCCGCATCAACCCGTGCGGTCTTCTGCATCGCGGGCTGCTCGGGCGGCGTCATCGTGGCGAACTTGAGCTCGGGATCCACGGAATACCCGAAAAGCACGAGCGACGACAACACCGCATCGGGCTGTTGCGCCGCCAACTGCACGACGGCGCCGCCGAGGGACCATCCCAGCAGCGACGGTGGCGGCAACCCGGGATGGCGGGCCGCCACCCACTTCAACACCGCGACGACGTCAGCCGCTGCGCGCGTGGGCGTGAGAAACCCCGTCCGGTCACGGGGCGACGCGCCGTACCCGCGCAGGTCCACCGCGTAGACCGCGAAGCCACGCGCCGCCAGCGAGGCCATGACAGACCGCTGCTGTCCCGGTACCTGCAAATCAAAGTCAGGCCGACTGCTCCATGTGCGGCCGTGGACCAGGAGGATTGTGGCGCGTGGCGTCGCGGCGGTGCGCGTCCACACCGCCAGTGGATGTCCGCCCACAAGCACAGTGAATTGAGCGGGAGGCGCTGGCGTCTGTGCGGCCGGCGACGCCACCACAAGGAGCGCGACGATCAGAGCGCAGACTCTAGCGGCCACCGGATCGTTTGAGCGCCGCAAGCGCCTGCGTCAACATGGCCTCGGCCTCAGTATTGCGACCGGCCAGCGCATACAGATCGGCAAGCTCCAGGTAGGGCGCGATCGTCGTCGGCCGCGCGGCGACCAATGCTTTGAGTTCGGCTTCCATGCCACTCGACAAGGCTGCGACCGATGCCACACGCTGCTGTTCTCTGACAGCGTTCAGTTCGGTCTGCACGCTCTGTCGCACTGGATGGTCGGCCCCGAGCGGCATGTCGATCAGGCGCTGTTCGAGCGCATATCGCCGGGCAGCCAGCATCTGGATGTCGCTCTGCGTCGCCTCGAAATTTACGCGCCGAATCTGTGAGCGCACCGCCTCGAGCTTCTGGCTCACAGTCACCCGCATCGGATGGGCCTCTCCGAAGCGGAGTCCGGCAAGCTCCCGTTCCAGCTCAAGGCGCTGCCGATGCAGTTCGGAAACCCGAACGACGCGTTCGACAATGGCATTAAGTTCCTGCGCGGATTGTTGGGGCGCTGGTGCGCCGGTGAGGCCGGTGAGTGCGAAGGCAAGTACCACGATGGCGGTCATCGAAACTCCTCCAGATCCGGGAACCGCTCACACACGCGGCTGGCGGTGTCCGGATCATCGCTCAGCATGGCGAAGTCGGCAAAATCGAATCCGGGCCCCACGGTGCAGCCGACAAGTGTGTACGCGCCCGCCGACTTCGCGGCCTGCCAGTGCCCAGCCGGGACGACGTGGGCGGGTCTGGCGGTGCCGTCCCAGGCGCCCAATCGGACGTGCTCACACCGCTCGAGCGCCGGATCACACGACACCAGCACCAGCGGATCACCTTCGTAGAAATGCCAGGCTTCGTCGGAGGACACCCGGTGCCATCGCGACCGCTGGCCTTCCACCAACAGAAAGTAGATGGTGGTCAGCGCCGACCGTTCACCGCGCCGCCCATCGGCCGTCACCAGGCTCCGGGATCGGAACACCTCGGAATACCACCCGCCTTCGGGGTGGGGTCGCAGGCTGAGTTGGCGAATCAGCGTCTCGGGTCGAGTCACAGTCGCCGCCTTTCGGGTGCCTTTGGCACTACACGTTGAACTTGAAGAGCAGCACGTCACCGTCCTTGACGACGTACTCCTTGCCTTCCATGCGGTAAAGCCCTTTTTCCCGCGCGGCCGCCACCGACCCGCACGCGACGAGGGCATCATAGGCCACTGTCTCAGCTTTGATGAATCCGCGTTCAAAATCCGAGTGGATGACGCCCGCAGCCTTCGGCGCCGTGTCCCCGGCGTGAATGGTCCAGGCGCGGACCTCCTTTTCGCCGGCGGTGAAGTACGTCCGCAGACCGAGGAGGTGGTAGGTGGCCCGGATCAGCGAGCCGAGGCCGCTCTCCGACACGCCCAGTTCCTTCAGGAACGCCTGCGCCTCGTCGGGCTCGAGGTCCACGAGGTCGCTTTCAATCTGCGCGCTGATCACGACCGCTTCACACGCCAGGTGCGCCTTCACGTACTCGCGTACCTTCAGCACGTGCGGGTTCGCGTCTGCGGTCGCCAGATCACCTTCCTTCACGTTGCACGCAAAGATCGTCGGCTTGTTGCTCAGCAGGAACAGCGGCTTCGCCAACTCCCGCTCCTCGTCAGTCAGGTCGGCCAGCAGCGCCGGCGTGCCCTGATCGAGCACCGGCTCAAGCTTGGCGAGCACGGCGTCTTCAGCGGCGGCTTCTTTGTCACCGCGTTTGACGTCCTTCGCCAGCCGCTCACGGCGCTTCTTCACGGAGTCCAGGTCCGCGAGAATCAGCTCGGTGTTGATGACCTCGATGTCCCGCACCGGATCGACCGTGGACGAGACGTGATGCACGTCCTCGTCCTCGAAGCACCGGACGACCTGAACGATCGCATCCACTTCGCGGATGTGGGTCAGGAACTTGTTGCCAAGGCCTTCTCCGGTGCTCGCGCCCTTCACCAGGCCGGCGATATCCACAAACTCGATCGCCGCGGGAATGACGACGTTCGTCTTCGCGATGGCCTGCAGAGCCTGCAACCGCGCGTCGGGCACCGTGACGATGCCGACGTTGGGGTCGATGGTGCAGAAGGGATAGTTGGCGGCCTCGGCTTTCCGAGTGCGCGTGACCGCGTTGAACAACGTGGACTTGCCCACATTGGGCAGCCCGACAATTCCAGCTCTTAACACCTATACAGGATACCCCGTCTACCAGGGCGTGGGCTTGTAGTCCTTGAGGAACTGGCCCCAGACGTGGGTGCCGGTGTTGATGCCGTCAATGATCGGGTCCACGATGCGCGCAGCGCCGTCGACGATGTCGAGCGGTGGGTGGAAGCGGTGATCGACCACCTTGCGCGCCGCGATTTCAGCCGGATCCTCGTCGGTGACCCAGCCGGTGTCCACGCTGTTCATGTGGATGCCATCAGCGTGGTAGTCCGCCGCGGACGTGCGCGTCATCATGTTGAGCGCGGCCTTCGCCATGTTGGTGTGCGGATGACGGGTCGTCTTGAAGTTCCGGTAGAACTGGCCTTCAACCGCCGAGACGTTGACCACGTGTTTGTCGGCGGTCGGCACCTTGAGCATGAGCGGCTTGAGACGCGCGTTGAGCACAAACGGCGCGACGGCGTTGACCAGCTGCACTTCCAGCAGCTCCACGGTCGGAACCTCTGCGAGGAGCAGGCGCCACGAATTGCGATCACGCAGGTCGATCTGCTGGAGGTCCTGATCAAGTTGCCCCTGCGGGAAGAGCGCCTTCTGAGCCTGCAACTCTTCGGGGAGCAGCGCGACCTGCGACAACTCGGCCGCATGTGTGAGCCCAGCGACTTCCGAGAGCCGTGAGGCCAACGCATCCGGCGTCGCGCCAGCGACCATGGCCGCTTCGGATTCCGGCAGCAGATGGTATCCGCGAAGCCCCTCGTACGAGCCAACCAACTTGCGGACGTGCTCGGGCATCGAGTGAATCGACGCCGTCTCACCCTCCATCATGTGCGCGTAGAAGTCCGGCGGACGTCGTACAGTCTGGCACGCGTTGTTGATGATGAAGTCCAGGCGCTCGCGGGTCGCGAGCA
>CAZLJG010000002.1:0-31508 GCA_964559545.1 uncultured Solibacteraceae bacterium
GCCAATAGACACCAGGAGGCGCATCGAGATACCGCCGAGGTCGTCTTCGCCCAACGCGCCGAGGACGCCGCCGGGCCGCGTGATCTTGATGATGCGCATGCCCACCTCGGCACCGACCGACACAAACTTCATGACGTTGACGTCCACGCCCGCAAACGCGACGGCGCCGCTGAAAGTCTTGTTGACGGTGTCCGAGGACGTGTCGAACTGCGACTCCTCGCGAAACCGCATGATGACCGTGCCCGCGCCAACGTAGGGAACGAAACGTTTGCCTGGCGTGGCGAAGCGCCATCCGGCGGCAATCTCGATCGGCGTGAGTTGCACTTCCATTGGGATGCCGAGTGGAAACACCTCTTGGCCGAAGACAAACACGCGCTCGCCGTCCACGCTCATACGTGAAGCCGATGCGCGCACAAACGCTTTGCGCCACACGCGATGCACCTCGGCACCAGCGCCGCCACCGGACAGGGTCGTTTGGCCCGCCACGGCATCAAACGTGTCTTTCGCCGTCATAGCCTGGCCTTCGATCACACCGAAGAGCCGGCCACCGATGGGAGCCTTCGCCGGCACCGACTGCGCCGCCGCGGGCGCGACAGTCACCAACCACGCGAGGAGAATGCAGACGCCTGCACGCGTCCGCATGACTACCTCACCACCCCGAATCCACGCAGCGCGGCACGTGGATCCAGCAAGCCGGCGCCGAAATCGTTGTCGCGTCCCTTCTCGCCCAGGTCGCGGGCCGTCGCGATGAGCGCCGCCTCAATCGCGGCCGGCGACGTGATGCCCTGACTCATCAGCAACGCGGCCACCGCCGCGACGTGCGGCGCGGCGACCGACGTGCCTTGGGTGCCGATGTCCGTGTAGCGATCAAAGCGCGGAAAAATGATCGTGTCCGGATAAAAGTCCGATTCCCGCAGGGCCATCTGCCACACGACCCCGTTCGAGCCGCCGTCGGCGCTGTTGCCACCAGGCGCGACAATTTCAAGAAACGATCCGGTCGTGGAATACGGCGCGCGCGTCAGTGACCGCCCCACCGCGCCCACCGACATCGCGCCGGAGATGTTCGCCGCATACGACGCCGGGTACGTCGTGGGATTCCCCTCGTTGAACTCGTTGCCGGCCGCCAGCGCCACAAAGACGCCCTTGCCCACCGCGTAGTTCA
Organism: uncultured Solibacteraceae bacterium; assembly: GCA_964559545.1. Taxonomy (GTDB): domain Bacteria; phylum Acidobacteriota; class Vicinamibacteria; order Vicinamibacterales; family SCN-69-37; genus SYFT01. Next base: position 1,163 of record CAZLJG010000002.1, read on the forward strand.
GCGCATCGATATACGACGGGGACGGGTTGGTGCTGCCCAGGCTCAGGTTGATCACCTTCGCGCCGTTGTCCGCGGCATATCGAATCGCGGTCGTCACCGCCGACGTGGGACACCCGCCGACGTCGAGCGGCGCGTACCCGGGCACCCCTTGCTCACTCCGCAGGATCTGCACGTCCCAATACGAGAGGCACGCTTTCAGCGGCATGATCTTCGCGTTGTAGGCAATGCCTGCGTAGCCGACCGAGTTGTTTGTGGACTGGCTCGCCACGGCCGCCATGAACGTGCCGTGGCCGTCGCTGTCGAGCACGGGGCCGGTCCAGAACACAAAGTCCTGCCCGGGGACAAATCGCGCCGCGTCAAAGTCGGTGTTGATCGCGAAGGGCATCTGCGCCGTGACGATCGACGCGCCGTTCCACGTCTTGAATCCGTAGGTGGCGTTGATGTTCGTCACGCCGCTGTCAATCACCGCGATGGTGACACCCGAGCCGCCGGCATTGATGTCCCACGCGCCCGGCATGTTGATCGCCGTGAGGTTCCACTGGCGCGCGGCATACTGCGGATCGTTGGGCACCAGCAGCGGCTGCAACAGCCAGTTTGGATGTGCGTACTCCACTTCGGGCTGCCTCGCGAGACTCGCCGCGATGGCCGGGCTGTCGAGGTCGCCATCCACACGCAACCGGGCGGTGCGATCGGCAATCCACTGGAGGCGTTCGGGCAGCGGGCGCGACCGCAGCGCATCCAACGCTCGCGCCTGGCCGACCACCGTGACGCCCTCGCGGAACTTCACAATCACTTCACCGGGGATGTAACTGAGGTCGCGCACCGCGGCCAGTTCAAGGGCCTGCCGCTGCTCCGGCGTGGTGATGAACGCGCCGCGCGGCGGCGGAGGCGGTGGCTGCTGGGGCACCGGCGTCTGTTGCGCAGACACCGGCACCAGCACCAGCCAGACCAGGAGCGCCAGGCCGGCCAGGGCACCTAAGCGACGGGAATTTCGGGGCATGATGCCCCAAGCTTACCGACTAACGGGGTGCGTCTGCCACACGATGTTGACGATCTTCCACTGGCCGCCAAATTTCGCCAGTTGCATGTAGTCAATGCCCCACTGCGCCGTGATTTTCGCCACGGCCGTCTGGTCGAGCACTTCCATCACTTCAACCTTCTTGATGCTGGTGTCCCGTTTGCCGTCCTTGTTCCAGGTCCCGGCCAGCGTCACCAGCTGCTCATAGGTCATCGTGCCCATGGGGCCGTATTCTCCGGTCGGCCGCTTCATGAACCCGCGCTTGCTCAGCGAGGGATGCACACTCCGCTCGATCTTCGACGGGTCCGCGCTATAGAGCGCGTCCACGTAATCCAGGGCGGCCTGGTGCACAGCGGCCTTGTCCGCCGCCGGATCCACCACACGCGCCTTTTTGCCGGGCACCAGCACCATCATCACCGCCATCATCACCGTGGCAACCATCGTCAGCTCCTATTCCTGCCGCAACGCGGCCAGGGGATCGAGTTTCGACGCGCGCCGCGCGGGAAGCCCGCACGCCAGCGCCGCAATGAGAAGGAACCCTGCGGCAATCGTGCCGTAGGTCAACGGGTCCGTCACCGTGACATTCACGAGCGCCGAGCCCAGCGCGCGTGACAACAGAATCGCGGCCGGCACGCCGATCACGACGCCGATCGCACTGAGCAGCAGCCCCTGCCCCACAATCAGCCTGAAGATACTCTTGCCTTCGGCGCCAAAGGCCATCCGCACGCCAATCTCCGCCGTGCGCTGCCGCACAGACGTGGAGAGCACGCTATACAATCCGACCACCGCCAGCAGAATCGCGACGCCACCGAACACGACAAACAGCCACAACACAAAACGTGTCTCTGCGGCCGACTCCTCCACCAGCGCATCCATGGTCGTCACTTCGAACACGCCGAGGCGGGGGCTGATGGCGGCCACCTCGCGGCGAATCGCGGCTTCAACCGTTGCCGTCGCCGCCGAGGTGCGCAACACGAACTGGTTCGTCGCCGCGCCTCCGCCGAACGCGTCGGGGAAATACAGCGACTCACGACTGTCGCGCGCAGGCGTCACGTGGCGCTGATGCCCCACCACGCCGAGCACCTCATACGGATCCGGTTCGTTGCGAATCGTCCGCACGTAGATGCGCTGCCCCACGGCCCGTTCACCGGGAAACATCTTCTGCGCGAGCACGGTGTCGATCAGGATGCCCTGCGGCTGCGGCAGGTTGTCGGCCTCGGTGAACGCACGCCCATCCACAATCGGCGTGCCCATCACGTTGAAATAGTCTGGCTGCACAAACACGAGGTGCCCCTGCTGGAAGCGGCTGGGATCAGTCAGCGCCTCTGCCTTGCCGTACCGGACGAGTGGTTCGCCCCCACCGAGCGGCAGCAGGGACGTCGCGCTCACGGCCGTCACACCCGGAATCGCGCGCAGCCGATCCTGAAGGTCCCGCACAAGCCCCAGACGGCCCTCGACGTTCGGCACAGCCTGCCCCTGATTGGTCAGCTGGAAGGAGATTAGATTTCTGGTATCGAAGCCAGGGTCTGATTGATAGACCGACATGAAACTCCGCACCATCAATCCCGATCCCACCAGCAGCACAAAACACAGCGCCACTTGCGCGATCACCACGATGTCGCGCACGACCTTGCCCTGACCAAGACTCTCCGTGCGGCCGGACCGACGCAGCACATCAATGACGTTCGGCCGGGACGCGCGCAGCGCCGGCAACAGTCCGATGAAGACCACCGAGACCACTGCCAGGGCCATGCCGAAACCGATGACGGTCGGATCAATGCTCACGTTCTCGAGACGAGGCACGTTGTCGGGCGCCATCACACGGAGGCCGGCCAGACCGAGGTAGGCCAGTCCCAGCCCCAGTGCGGACGCACCAAGCGCCAGAACCAGACTCTCGACCAACAACTGCCGCACCAGTTGGCCACGCGTGCCCCCAAGTGCGGTCCTCACGGCAAATTCGCGATCGCGCGTTGCGGTGCGCACGAGCATCAGATTCGCCACATTGGCGCATGCGATCAGCAGCACGAAGATCACAGCGCCCATCAGCGCGAGGATCACGCCGCGAATGTCCGCGACCAGGTCCTGATGCACGGGCACCAGCCGCAGGTGGTAACCGGCGGTCTTCTTGATCGGAAACCGCTCGCGCATCTCCTCGGCAAACGGCTCAATCTCCGCCTGCGCCTGCCGGAGCGTCACGCCATCCTTGAGCCGCCCGATCACGCGCATGTTCACGTTGATGCGCGATGCGGTCGCAAAATCCGTGCGATTGCTCACCCAGATGTCGGGGCGCCGCTCGATGTTGATGTTTGGTGGAAAGTACAGCGCCGCATCCGGCTGCAACACGCCGATGATTTCGAAACGCGCAGTCCCGAGCACCTGTGTTGAACCAACAATGGCGGGGTCTGCGCCAAAACGGCGCTGCCAGAACTCATGACTGAGAATCGCGGTGGCCGCGGGTGGCGGTGGGGGTGCCACACCCAGCGCCGGCGGGCCTTGGTCGGGGGGCGGAGGCAGCGGAGCGCCGTCCGCATCGACGAAGTCTCTACCCTGCGCCACTTCCATGCCGAGCAGACGGAAGAACCCGGTCGTGGCGACAGCGACCGGCACACGTTCAGTGGCCTGCCCGGCACCATCGCCGGCAAACGTCTGCAGGAACGTATTGACGCCTTCCACCTGCTGGAAGGGCGACGTCAGATTGCGAAGGTCGAAGAAGTCGCCCGGCGCAAATGGAAAGTCCTCGACGTTGCGCGCCTTCAGGTCGTGCGCCACGTGCACGAGGCGGTCCACGTCGCGGTACGGCAGCGGCCGTAACAACACGGCGTCGACCACACTGAAGATGGCCGCCGTGGCACCAATGCCGAGCGCCAGGGTCAGCATGGCAGTGACCGTAAAACCGGGGGTCTTGGCGAGGTTGCGGATGGCTTGCCGAACGTCAGAGAGCCACGTCATGGCCGCAGTGATCGCACGTGCCGTACCCGTCCTCAGATCGCGAAAACGCCAGCAAATATCGCGATTTGTCCATAGCCGGGCGACTCGAAACGCCAGCCGTGGGACCGGGCGGTTTCGAGTTCGGGACGCGGGGTCAGAACAGCCCGAGCTGGCCGGGCCGTCGGAACGCGGCTGTCGACAACGTCAGCCGCTGGGTCAGTCCCACCTTGCGGCGGTGCAGCTCGAACATCTGGTGGATGGAATCGGCAAACGGGCCGGCCCCCATCATGCGCGCGCCAAACGCGGAATCGTTCAGTTTCCCATCACGCATGGATCGCAGCCGATTGAGCACCTTCTCTTTCCGATGCGGCGCATGCACGGCGAGCCACTCCGCAAACAGGTCCTTCACGCCGTGCGGAAGTCGCACCACGTTGTGACCCGCGGTGAACGCCCCTGCCGCTGCCGCCGCATCGAGAATCGCGGGCACTTCGTGATCGGTCAGCCCGGGGATGATGGGCGCCACCATCACACCCACGGGAACACCCGCGTCGGCCAACGCGCGCACCGCCTCGAGACGCAATGCCGGGCGCGACGCCCGCGGTTCCATCACCTGCGCCAGCGCGTCGTCGAGCGTCGTGATCGAGAGAAAGACCTGCGCAGCGTGGTGCTCGGCGAGTGCGCGCAGCAGATCGATGTCGCGCGTCACCAGGCGGTTCTTGGTGATGATCACCACCGGGTTGCGGAACTCGGCAAGGACCTTGAGGCATCCACGCGTCAGCTGCAAACGTCGTTCGGCCGGCTGGTAGGGGTCCGTCACGCCGCTCAACCCGATGCGCTGCGGCTTCCAGCTCTTCGCCATCAACTCCGCGCGCAGCAAGGCCGGCGCCTTTGACTTCACAAAGATCTTCCGCTCAAAATCCACACCGGCCGACAGCCCGAGGTACTCGTGATACGGACGCGCGTAGCAGTAGATGCACCCGTGTTCGCAGCCACGATACGGATTGACCGTCGCGTCCATCGGCACGTCCGGACTGTCGTTGGTTGAGATGATGCTCTTCGAGGAGTCCTGATAGAACTCGGTCCGCGGGTCGGGACGTTCTTCATCCGGCGGAAGGTCCGACCTATCGAAGTCGACCTCCAGACGTTCAAACCGTCCGGCCGGATTGGATTGAGCGCCGCGGATCATGACCACAACGGTAACCCCGAAGTTCCGGGGTTCCGAAGTTCCGAGGTTCTCGAAGGAGAGGTGGTGCGCCCTGCACGATTCGAACGTGCGACCTCCTGGTTCGTAGCCAGACGCTCTATCCAGCTGAGCTAAGGGCGCGAGAACCTGACGAGTATATCAGGTCACCGGACCAGACCGAACCCCGCCTCAAAAAAGCCGGGAAGCGTGATGGGCAACCGGCCCCCAATCGGGGCCTCCCCAGCAAGGGCGCGGACGGCCGACGCCTCGGCCAGGTCGTAGAAATCGTAGGTCAGCAGCACCGCCGGAAGCTCCGGGATGAACATCGGCACGTAGGGATTACCGAAAAACATCGTCACAAACGGCTTAGGGGTGTTCGCGGTGGACCGCGCCAGGTCCTGCAGCAGTCGGGATACGGCCGGTGCCAGGTCCATCCGCCCGCTGCCGGACGACGCCCGGACGAAGACCGAGACGACGATGGCGTCGTAGCGGAGGGCGGTGGCGCGCACCAAGTCAATTTCCGAAGGCGTGGACCGATCCGAGAGTTCGATCGCCGTCACCGAGGGCCACCGCTGACGCAACTCGGGGATCACCGTGCGACTCGGCGAGGCGATGCGCCATCCTGACGGATAGTCGAGCACCGAGAGATACAACACCGCGGACTCGCGCGGCACACGCAGGGGCACCTGATTGCGGTCGTCCTTGAGGAGCGTGACCGACCGCTGGCTGACGTCGCGCGCCACCTTCGCATGGGCGCGACCGCCAACGTGGGTCGGCAATTCGTCGAGCGACACACGCTTGCTGCGATGCAGTCCAAGGCGGGCTTTCGTGCGAAGAATCCGTCTTACGGACGCATCCACCTGCGCCATCGGGATTTGGCCCGCCGTCACGGCCGCCTTCACCGCCGCAATCGCCTGCGCATCGTCCGGCGACTGCAGAATCAGGTCGTTCCCTGCCTGCACGGCGCGCACCGCGGCTTCCCCTGGCGTCAACCGTCGCGACACCGCATCCATCGTCATTGCATCGGTCACGACGAGGCCGGTGAACTTGAGCTCGTCGCGCAACAGGCCGTTGATGATCGGTCGGCTCAACGTGGCGGGACTGAATTCGCCGGGATCAAGCGCCGGCAACTGGATGTGCGCCGTCATGACCGCGTCGGCGCCGGCCGCGATGCCGGCCCGGAACGACGGAAGCTCGACGGCGTCGAGGCGCTCACGGGGATGCGTGATCACCGGCAGCCCGATGTGCGAATCCACATCGGTGTCGCCGTGTCCGGGAAAATGCTTCAAAGTCGATAACATCCCACCGGCCTTCAGCCCTCGGATGTACGCCGCGTTGAGGGACCCAACAGCCGCGGGCACTTCGCCGAACGCCCGGGTGTTGATCACCGGATTGCGGGCGTTGTTGTTCACGTCCGCCACCGGCGCAAAGTTCAAGTGGATGCCGAGTGCGCGGCCTTCCCGAGCCGTGATGCGGGCGGCCTCGAAGGCGAGTTGTTCATCGCCGGCAGCGCCGAATGCCATCGCGCGCGGAAATCCTGTGGCGCCGGCGATGCGGAACGCGACACCGGTTTCAAAGTCTGCCGCATTCAACAACGGGATTGCCGACGCGTCCTGCAGGCGATTGAGGGTGGATGCCACGGCCAGCGGCTGCCCCAGGGTCACGGTGCCATAGGTGTTGTTGAGCAACACCGAAGGCGCCCGTTCTGATCCACCAAACGCGATGATGCCGCCGACCTTCAGCGTCTTGATCTTCTCCACCAGCGCCTCAAAGCGATCGGTGTCGGACGCCAAGTACATCGAATCGATCGATGTCATGAACAACTGCCCGACCTTGTCGTCGAGCGTCATGCGTTTGAAAGTCTCTTCCACCCAGCGTTCGCCCTGCCGATCGAGCGTGTCGATCAACGCGGCTGCGGGCGCCGGTGGCGTGGGGGCTGGGAACGGACGCTGCGCCGTCACCACGGTCGCGCCGGCCAGCAGCACGCCGGTCAGCAATACACGGAAGGGTCGTGTCATCGGGCGGTTTCTCTGACGATGTGACCGAGTTCGGGGAGGATGAGTTTCTCCATGGCGAGCCGCACGGCGGCTTCCGCGCCAGGAAGGACAAAGACGATGGCGCCAGCGGCCACACCGGCGCATGCGCGGCTGAGCATCGCTGCCGCGCCAATCTGCTCGTAGCTCAACATGCGGAAGAGTTCACCGAAGCCGTCGAGCTGTTTGTCGAAGAGGGCCGTGACGGCTTCGTACGTGCTGTCGCGCCGGCTGATGCCGGTGCCGCCCGTGGTGATCACCGCGCGCACATCCTTGCGGCCCAGATGTCCGCGAATGGCGTCGGCCACTTTGAGGGGATCGTCCGGCACCAGTTCACGCGCGACAACCGTGTGCCCGGACGCGACGAGCAGGTCTGCGATGGCCTGGCCACTGGTGTCCGTGTCGCGCGTACGCGTATCGCTGACGGTCAGGACCAGACACGGCACGGACGCGGGAGCATCGGCACGATGGGCGGCCACGGACATGCGCCGATGATAACGTCTTTTTGATGCGCCCATTCACCGGCACCCTGCCCTTCGACGCCGCCTGTCGCCTCGTCCTGGAGGCCGCCCGTCCCATTGGGCGAGTCGAGGCCATCCCGGTCGAACAGGCCGATGGACGCGTGCTGGCTTCGCCGATCGTGGCGGATCAGGACGTGCCGGCATTTGACCGGGCCGCCATGGATGGGTACGCCGTGATCGCTTCCGACACGTCGGCCGCGTCCGGGCAGTCGCCGGCCGTGTTGCGCCTCACAGGCCGCGTGTTCACCGGCGAGACGACGGAGACCGCAGTCATCGCCGGCACGTGCATCGAAGTCGCCACTGGCGCGCCGCTGCCGCCTGGTGCGGACGCGGTCGTGATGGTGGAACACACGACCCGCGACGATCAGGGCCGCATCTCTGTGCAACGCGCGGCGACTCCCCGCCAACACGTCGGCCCGCGCGGCGGCGACATTCGCCAGGGAGAGTCGTTGCTCACGGCGGGCACGGTCTTCACGCCGGCGCGGGTTGGTGCGGTCACGGCGATCGGTCTGACGCACGTAGAGGTCTACGCGCGGCCGCGCGTGGCGATCATGTGCACCGGTGATGAGGTCGTCAGCCCAGGACAACCGCTGCGGCCGGGCCAGGTCTACAACGTCAACCGGTACACACTCGAAGCCCTGGTGCGCCGGCACGGCGGGGAGCCGGTGATTGTGCCCACAACCCGCGATTCACTCGAGGCACTCGACGCGTCGCTGGCGATCGCACGCACCTGCGAACTCATCGTGACATCAGGCGGCAGTTCGGTCGGCGAACACGACCTGGTCATCGACATGCTGCGCGCTCACGGCGAGGTCATCTTCCATGGCATCGCGATCAAACCCGGCAAGCCGACGGTGTTTGGACGGATTGGCGACACGTTGCTACTCGGACTGTCGGGTTACCCGACGTCGTGCCTCTCAAACGCGCACGTCCTGCTGGTGCCACTGCTGCGACTGACCGCCCGCCTGCCCGAGTGGGTCGCACGCACTGCGGACGTCCCGCTCGCCCGACGCATCACGTCCGCGCCTGGACGGATGCAGTTCTACTCGGTGCGTGTTGATGACGGACAGGCTGTCCCCGTGTTCAAGGCATCCGGTGACATCACATCCATGGCACACGCGGACGGCTACGTCACAATTCCGGCCGAGGTCGAGTCGCTCGACGCGGGCACGATCGTCACCGTCACCTATTTCTGAAACAACGCCCGCTGTCCCTGACGCGTGTGTTCGATTGACAGGCCGAGGATGCGCATCGCTTCCTGCGGCGCATGGAACCCCATGGAGTTTTCCGCTTCGATGAAGTCGAGCAGGAACTGCGCGCGACGTTGTGACGACTGGGCAGCCGTCACCGCGCTGACCGTGGTGCCGTTGGAGCGCGCGAGTTTCAAATCCCCGATCAGTTGCACCAGCGCGTCCATTGCGACATTGCGCATGGTGTAGGTGCGGTCCTGAATGGTCTGCACGCGGTCGAGCAATTCCTGCTCAGGCCAGTTGTGACACACCTGGCACGCGTTGTTGATGTTGAGCAGGGGGCTGCGCACGTGATGGTCACTGACCTTCATCGCCCCCTGCCGCACATACGGCATGTGGCAGTCCGCACACGTCACACCCGACTTCGCGTGGATGCCCTGATTCCACATCTCGAATTCGGGATGTTGCGCCTTCAGGGCCGGCGCGCCGGTATCCGCGTGCGTCCAGTCCTTGAATCCGTTCTCCTCGTAATACGACAGAATCTCGTCTGCCTTGAGGCCCTTCGTCCAGGGATAGGTCAGCCGCTTCTCTGAACCCTTGAAGTAGTACTCGACGTGGCACTGGCCGCAGACAAACGACCGCATCTCCTGATGGGTGGCTGACGCGTTCACGTCGTAGTTCTCGACGCCCTGCGACGCCTTGTAGGCCTTCATCCCCTCGAGGAAGCCCGGGCGGGTCACGCGCAGCTTCATATTCGTCGGGTCGTGACAATCGATGCACGTCACCGGATGCTCCACGAGGGTGCGGGCCTCCTTGTACGGCATCTTGTTCATCGCCTCAAACCCGGCGATCAAGTTCCCGCGTCCGAGCCGCTTGTATGGCAGATACACCGACGCATGACAATGCATGCACGTGCCGGGCTGGGTGACGACGTTCTGGCGCTCGGTGAAGGTCTGGTCCTCGAGCATGTACGCGTGGCCACGCTCCTCGCGGAAATCCACCGCAAACGCATACCCGTTCCACATCGTCTTCAGCCGCGGATCTTCCTCGAGGCGGGACTGCGCCACGATGGATCGCGGATCGGCACCGGTCGGTGTCCGCTGGATGGCTTCACTGCCGCCATACCGCGTGCGCGTCTGATCCACCGTGCGCAGGTAACTGTCGTACTGGAACGGAAAGTTCTTTCCCCACACCGCGGCATCGTCAATCTCGTCGGTCAGCTCGACCACGCGGAAGGACGTCTCGCGCGCCTCCTGTTTGCGCTCGAAGATATTGACGAGCAGCGCGGTCACGCCCGCCGCCGCTACTGCCGCCACGACCGCAGTCACGAAGATGAGTTTCGGTGATTTCATTGTGGGTGTCCGATCTTGCCGTGGCACTTGAGGCAGCTGCCAGGCGTGTTGTGACCCGGCGACATCGACCGGGTCAGCGGTTCATGACACTTCAGACAGGCGTCCGCTGCGACGGTGCGGTTGCCGGGGGTAATCTGGATATTGTCTGGAAAGTTGCCGGTCGTGAAGTAGAACGAATGCCAGAAGCCGTTGCTGGCTTTGGTCATGTATTTCGGAATGAACCCTTTGGGCGTGTGACAGTCGTTGCACACCGCCACCGATCGATGACTCGATCGCTGCCACTTCACGTAGTAGTCATTCATCACGTGGCAGTTGGCACACGCCGCCGGATCGTTCGTCAGATACGACGACCCCTTGGCGTAGATGAACGTGTAGCCGCCGATCCCCATCACGAGACCGGCGAATACACCTGCCGCGATCAGCCAGCGGGTCACAGGCGTCCGGCGACTGCCTCCCAATTGACCACACTCCACCACGCCGCGAGGTAGTCGGGGCGGCGGTTCTGGTACTTGAGGTAGTACGCGTGTTCCCACACGTCGATCCCCATGATCGGGCGCTTGCCGTCCATCATCGGGTTGTCCTGGTTGGCGGTGCTTTCGACCACCAGCTTGCCGCCGGCGTCCACGAGCCAGACCCAGCCGCTGCCGAAGCGGGTCGCGCCGCCCTTGTTCATCTGTTCCTTGAACGCGTCAAAGCTGCCGAAGGCACCGTTGATCGCGTCAGCGACCTTGCCGGTCGGGGCGCCGCCACCGTTGGGGCCCATGAGCTGCCAGAACATCGTGTGGTTCACGTGTCCACCACCGTTGTTGCGCACGGCGGCACGGATCCCTTCGGGAAGGGCGTTCAGGTCTTTGATCAGCTCTTCCGCCGTCTTGCCCTGCAGTTCCGGGTGCTTCTCGAGCGCGGCATTGAGATTGTTCACGTACGCCGCGTGATGTTTTCCGTGATGGATCTGCATCGTCTGCGCATCGATATGCGGTTCAAGCGCGTCAAATGCGTACGGAAGCGGGGCGAGTTCATGGGCCATGGTCGGTTCTCTCCTGGTTCAGGTTGTTGCCAGCATTCTATCAAGCGCGACTCGCGCCCACCGCTTGGTGGGCTCGGGCACGACAATCCGGTTCGGCACGGCACCGGCGACAAGACTCTCGAGGATCCAGAGCAGGTGGTTCGGTGACACGCGGAACATGGTGGAGCACAAGCAGCCGAGGGTGTCGAGCGTCACAATCGTGTGGGTCTCGGCCAACTGCGCGGCGAGCCGGCTCACCAGGTGCACTTCGGTGCCCACCGCCCAGACCGTTCCGGCCGGGCTCGACGACACCGTGCGAATGATGAACTCCGTTGATCCACACTCATCGGCCGCCTGCATGGTCTCGAATGTGACCTCAGGATGCACGATCACCCGACCCTCGGGATGTGCACGACGGAACGCCGCGATCTGCGCGGGGCTGAACCGTGTATGCACCGAGCAGTGGCCGGCCCACAAAATCAGCCGGGCGCGATCGAGTGCCTCCCGCGACACGCCGCCATACGGCTGCTGCGGATCCCACACCACCATCTCGTCGAGCGGCACGCCCATCCTGAAGGCGGTATTCCGGCCAAGGTGCTGGTCAGGCAACATCAGCACTTTATCGCCGCGATCCCACGCCCACGCCATCACCTGAGCGGCGTTGCTTGAGGTGCAGACGCTCCCGTCATGTTCGCCGCAGAACGCCTTAATCGCTGCCGCCGAATTGATGTACGTGATGGGGATGACGCTGGTGGCCCCGCGCTGCCGCAGTTCCTCCCAGCAGATCTCCAACTGATCGATCGCCGCCATGTCGGCCATCGAACACCCGGCCGCAAGGTCGGGCAGGATGACCTGCTGGTGCGATCCACCGAGCACATCCGCGCTCTCCGCCATGAAGTGGACGCCGCAGAAAACGACGAACCCGGCCGTCTGACGGGCCTGCGCAAACTGCGCGAGCTTCAGCGAGTCGCCGGTGACGTCGGCGAACCGGATCACTTCGTCGCGCTGGTAATGGTGCCCGAGCACCACAAGCCGGTCGCCCAGGGTCGCCTTGGCGGCCGCAATTCGCGCCGCCATCTGCGCATCGTCCAACCCGAGATAGGCGTCAGGCAGCGCTTGCCGCGTTGACAGTTGCGATTGTTCGAACGACGTGAGGAGTTGAACATCCATCGTGGGTCGATCAGGCCGCGTCCGGGGGCGTCACCACGTTGTACAACGTGTCGCGTTCCACCGGCAATCGGCCGGCGTTGCGAACCAGCTGGCGGATGCGATCGGTCGTCAGAATCTCCGGCGTGCGTGCGCCGGCCATGTGGTAGATCTTCTCCTCCTGCACGGTGCCGTCGAGGTCGTCCACGCCGTACCACAGGGAAATCTGCGCCACGTCCACACCGGTCGCAATCCAGAACGCTTTCACGTGCGGAATGTTGTCGAGCATCAACCGCGAGACGGCATGCACGCGCAACGTATCGGTCGCCGACGGCGCCGGCAACTTCCGCATCTGGTTGTTGTCGGGGTGGAACGCGAGCGGGATGAAAGCCTGGAAGCCGCCGGTTTCATCCTGCAGCGCCCGCGCGCGGAGCATGTGATCCACACGCTCCGCCATCGTTTCAATGTGGCCATACAACATCGTCACGTTGGACCGCATGCCGAGGCGGTGTGCGATGCGATGGACGTCAAGATACCGGTCGGCGTCGGCCTTGTCGTGCGAGATCTTCTTGCGCACACGGTCTGCGAAGATCTCCGCGCCACCGCCCGGCAATGAGTCAAGGCCGGCGGCCATCAACTGGCGCAGCACCTCTTCGTCCGTCATCTTGTAGAGGTCGGAGAAAAACGCGATCTCGACCGCGGTGAAACACTTGAGATGAATGCCCGGGCGAATCGCCTTCAGGCCCTTGAGCAGATCGGTGTAGTAGTCAAAGGGCAGATCCGGGTGCAATCCGTTGACGACGTGCACTTCGGTCAAGGGCTGATGCGCGCGCTGGCGCAGTTTGTCGAACACCTGCTCGAGCGTCATCGTGTACGCCTGCGCGTCCCCGGGCTTGAGCCTCGAGAACGAACAGAACAAACACGTCGCAACGCAGACGTTGGTCGCTTCGAGCCGGAGGTTGTAGTTGTAGAACGTCAGGCCACCGTGCCGCTTTTCTCGCTCGCGGTTCGCGAGCCAGCCGAGCGCATGCAGATCGGGGCATTCAAACAACCGCACGCCGTCTTCCAACGTCAGCCGTTCGCCGGTTTCCAGTTTCCGCGAAATGTCGTGCAGTCCGAGCGCGGTCAGCCGGGCGTCCATCAGCGCACCCCCATGACCTGGAGCCGGAGTGTGCGCGTGCGGGGACCGTCGAGTTCAACGATCAGCACCCGTTGCCACTGCCCGAGCACCAGTTCGCCGCCACTCACCTGAATCGTCACACACGGCGACAACACCAGGGCCCGGAGGTGTGAATCGGTGTTGCGCCGATCACAGTCGGAGCACGCCGGATCGTCGTGTCGCCACGACGCATCGGGATCCACCACGGACTCAAGGAACGTGACGAAGTCGGTCGCGAGCGCGTCCTGACTCTCATTGATGACGACGGCACAGGTCGTGTGCTGGGACTGAAGCGTCGCAGTCCCTTCGCGCACGCCCAAGTTCCGCACGCGCGCCATCACGTCGTCGGTGACATCCACCACCTGGATGCGGGTCGTCGAGATCAGCGGGAACTGCTCCGCGCGGACGTGCAACGGTCCTGACGTGTCCACCACCGGCTCCACGGGCTGCAAACGGGCGGTGCTCAGGGAACTCCTGCGTACGGTGTCCAAGCCTCGTATTTTGCCATGCTATATTCACGGGAACAACCGACGCCTGCCTGGCGGCCATTGGGAAGTGGGTGCAAATCCCACACGGTGACGCCACTGTCAGCGGGGAGTCGCGTGTTTATTTGTGGTGTGAACCACCGTCACTGACCCGAGTCGAGGGTTGGGAAGACGCGAACACGAGGCGCTGATCCGCAAGTCAGGATACCTGGTCATCAGGCTCCGTCCTTTGCCCGGCCGCTGCATGTCGCAACGGCCGGACCGGCGCGTTCCACGCCGGAGAAGGAGTCCGTGATGCGATCACGCCTGTCTGCCTGCGCGTTTTTTCCATTCCTCACTGTTTTTGCTGTGCTCTTCCCGGTGCTCACGCCACACGTGTCGTTTGCACAATCGGGCGTCACTGGCGTTGTGTCTGACGCCTCCGGCGCCGCACTGTCACGAGTGCCCGTCCGGCTGGTGGATGCTGCCGGCGTCTCGCAAGGTTCCACACTGACGGATGCGACCGGACGGTTCACACTTCCGGCCACCTGCCCCGCCTGCCAGATCGTCGCAGCGCTCCCGGGCTTTTTGACGACCACGGTCACACCGGCGGCCGGCCGGGATACGCGCATCGTGCTGGCGGTGGCTCCCATCCAGGAATCGGTCGTGGTGACGGCCACGCGCGATGCGGCGCCGTCGAGCCAGGTCGGCGCGAGCGTCACCGTCTTTGACGCCGATGCGATTGCGCGACGGGGAGACGTGCTCGTGGGCGATCTCCTGCGCCAGGCCCCGGGCGTGGCTGTGGTGCAGAACGGCGGCCGCGGCAATGTGACGTCGCTGTTTGTGCGCGGCGGCGAAAACAATTACACGAAGGTGCTGCTCGACGGCATCCCGCTGAATGAACCCGGCGGGTCGTTCAACTTCGGCGGACTTACGGCGGGACACTTCGACCGCGTCGAGCTGGTGCGAGGCGCGCAATCGGCCGTATTCGGCTCGGATGCCATGGCCGGCGTGCTGCAACTGGTCACCAAACGAGGGCGCATCGGCACCCGGCCGACGTTCTCGGCAGAAGTCTCGGGCGGCGGCTACGGGTCCGAACAGCTGAGCGGCGGCATGTCCGGCGGCAGCACCCGGCTCGACTATTCCCTGCACGCCAGCGGGTACCGCACCGACAATCGGGTGCCCAACAACCGCTTTGAGTCCAACACGGTGTCCTTCACTGCCGGTGCCGTGCTGACACCGGCGTTGTCGATGCGGGTGGTGGGACGGATCGAAGATGGTTCCGCGGGTGCGCCAGGACAGACGGCGTTCGGCCGGCCCGACATGGACGCGGCGTTCACACAATCCCACGCTGTGGGCGGCGTGACGCTGGAACATCGGACGACGCGCGTGACCCAGCGAGTGAGTTATGCGCTGGCGACCTCGGAGCAACGGTCCACAAACCTGCGGCTCGACGCGCCGTACACGCCGACCTACGAGGGCCGCACCTCACCCTTTGAGTTCTACGACTTCGCGTACGACAGCGGGTCGCGGTTCCGTCGGCACCACGCGAGTTATCAGGCCGACGTCCGCCTCGCACATGGCGGTGTGCTGCCGGGCGCAGAGGTCTTCACCGTCGCCGTCGACTGGGACGGCGAACGCGGCACGCTGCGCGACTACCTGAGCGCGATCGAGACCACGCCGTCGCGCAACAACATCGGCGCCACGATTCAACATCAACACATCAGCGGCCGCCTGGCAGTCACCACGGGCGTGCGGTTTGAAGACAATGCCAGCTTCGGCAGCGCGGTTGTCCCCCGCATCTCGGCGGCAGTGCTGGTGCGCCGGGCGGATGGGGTTGTGGGTGCCACCAAGCTCAAGGCCAACGCCGGGACGGGCATCAAGGAGCCGACGCTGCGCCAGTCGTTCAGCCTGTCGCCGTTTGACCTTGGCAATCCCGAGCTGAAGGCCGAACGGTCGCGCACGATCGATCTGGGCATCGAGCAACGGCTGTTTGCCGACCGCGCAAAGGTCGAAGTCGTGTGGTTCGACAACACCTTCACCAACCAGATCTCCACGCGCACGATCAGCTTCTCGCCGTATACCGCGCAGTACTTCAACGTCGGCCAGACCGACGCGCGCGGCTGGGAACTGGTCACCACGGTCGTCCCCATGAATCACGTGCGCGTCACCGCAAGCCACACGATCGTGAATTCCGAGATCATCGACGCATCGTCGGAATTCAGTGACGCGCTCGCCGCAGGTCAGTGGGCTCTCCGGCGGCCGCGCCATTCGGGGCAGGCGCAGGTGGCCTTCGACCGTGGTCGCCTCTCGGCGGATCTCGGTGCGGCGTGGATCGGTCGTCGCAATGACAGCGATTTTTCGTCGCTGGTGCCGGCCATTACACACGCCGATGGATACACGCTGTGGCGCGGCCAGGTCGCGTGGCAGGTTGTCTCTCAGGCTACGGCATTTGTGCGATTCGAAAACCTGACAGACGTCGACTACATGGAGCCCCTCGGATATCAGGCCTGGGGCCGTACGGTGCATGCCGGATTGCGCCTGAAGTTCTAGATGCTTGCCGCCACCGACCTGTCGTTTGCCTTTGGCGCCCAGCGTGTCCTGTGGGACGTGTCGCTGGATGTCCGGGCGGGCGGCATGGTCGGTGTGCTTGGCCCCAACGGGTGTGGCAAGACCACGCTCCTGCGTTTGCTCGCGGGTTCGTTGCCCGCGGACCGCGGATCGGTGGCGCTCGACGGCCGATCGCTGACGAGCATCGACCGCCGCAGCCTCGCCCGTCGCATCGCCGTCGTTCCGCAGCACACGCACCTGGCGTTTGACTACTCGGTGCAGGAAGTCGCGCTGATGGGGCGGTATCCACATCTCGGCGCGTTCGAGGTTGAAGGTCCACAGGATCTTGCGGCGGCCCATGCGGCGCTGGAGGCCACCGGCACTGCGCATCTGGCGAACCGGCCATTCAACACGCTCAGTGGCGGCGAGCAACAACGTGTCGCGATTGCCTCGGCGCTGGCGCAGTTGGACGTACGGACGTCAGCGCAATCACACGCGACGCGATTCCTGCTGTTGGATGAACCCACGGCGTCCCTGGACCTGCGATACCAAGTGGAAGTGGCGGCGCTGATCGCGCGATTGCACGATGAAGGCCAGGCATCCGACTCGCCGTTGTCAATTGTCACAAGCACACACGACCTTCGTTTTGCGGCCACGGTGTGCACGACATTGGTACTTCTTGCCGAAGGGCGCGTAATGGCGGTCGGCACGCCTGCACAGGTGCTGACGCCGGAGACTCTGGCATCGGTGTATGGACTGACGCTCTCGCTGGCGGCATCCCTGATGCCTGCGAGGATCGGCTGATGCCGCATCCCCTGAAGCGCGGCGTGCCGCTCGTGGTCGTCAGCCTGATCACGGCGGTCGTGGCCATCATTGCGGCGCCATTTATTGGTCCGACGCCGCTCTCCCTGCGTGATGTGTTTTCGCTGTCGCTCCCGTTTGCCGACAACACGGACGCGCAGATCTTTTTCCTCGCGCGACTCCCGCGGGCCCTCGCCGCCGGACTCGTCGGCGGCACGCTCGCGACCGCCGGCGTCGTGTTTCAGGCGTTGTTGCGCAATCCCCTGGCGACGCCGTACACGCTCGGTATTTCCGCCGGCGCATCACTCGGCGCCATGGTGGCGATTACGTTCGGTGCCGCGATTCCGCTCGGCCTACCCTTTGGCGGCGTGACGGGCGCCAGCCTCGCGGGGGCCGGCCTGGCCGTGCTTGTCGTGTACGCACTTGCATCGGCGAGGCATTCGGGACTCTCCACGACGGTGCTGTTGCTGGCCGGCGTCACGATGAACTCGTTTTTCTCCGCGTTGATTCTGTTTGTGCAGTACCTGAGCGACTTCACCGAAACGTTCCGGGCCCTGCGATGGCTGATGGGCGACCTCGATGTGGCCGGGTATCAGCCCATTCTCGCGGCGCTGCCGCTGGTTGTGCTCGCACTCGCCGCGTTCGGATGGCTCGCACGTCCGCTCAACCTGTTGACCCTCGGGGCGGATGCGGCCGCCACGCGTGGTGTCGACGTGGTCCGTTCACAACGTGTCGCGTTTTTCGCCGGGTCACTGGCCACAGGCGCCGCTGTATCGGTGGGCGGCCCTATCGGATTTGTCGGCATCATCGTGCCGCATCTTGTGCGTTTGGTCGTCGGCGCGGATCATCGACTCGTGTTGCCGGCATCATTCGGAGTCGGCGCCACATTCCTTGTCGCGTGTGACGTGTTGGCGCGCACCGTCATGTCACCCCTCGAACTCCCCGTCGGCATCATCACGGCGCTCATTGGCGGGCCGTTTTTTCTCTATATGTTGATTAGCCGGACGAGGACGACATGAGAGGTCCAGGAGTCCAGGGGTCCAGGGGTCCAGGGGTCCTGTCGCTCGTGCTGGCGCTGGGTGCCCTGTGCACGGTGCTCGGTGCGCAGGCACGGACGCCTGCGCCGCCTGCCCGCATCGTCAGCCTGATCCCCGCCGTCACCGAGATGCTATTTGCCATCGGCGCTGGGCCGCAGGTGGTGGGCGTCTCGAGTTTTGACACATACCCGGCCGAAGCGGTAGCGCGGCCGAAAGTCGGGGGTCTGTTTGATCCGAACTTCGAACGCATCCTGTCGCTGCGGCCGGACCTGGTGATCACGTACGGATCGCAGGACGAACTGGTCCAGCGACTGAAGGGCACCAACATCCCGTCGTATACGTACCGCCACGGTGGTCTGGGTGACATCACCGCAACCATCCGTGCACTCGGTCAGCGCACAGGGCACACCACGGCGGCCGAGACACTCGCGCGTACCATCGAAACAGGACTGGCCGACGTCAGGACACGCGCTGCCGGCAAACCGAAGCCTCGCACGTTGCTCGTGTTTGGCCGCGAAGACGGTTCCCTGCGTGGCTTGTTTGTCAGCGGTGGCGTCGGATTCCTGCACGACCTCCTGGTGCTGGCCGGCGGTGAGAACGTCATGGCCGACGTGCCGCGTGAGGGCCTGCAACTCTCCCACGAACAACTCCTCGTCCGTGCACCTGACGTCATCATCGAACTCCGGGCCGATGGCTGGACCGCCGAACGCCGCACCCGCGAACGCGCGGTCTGGAACGAGGCGCGCATTCCAGCGTCCAAGTCCGGACGTATTCACATCCTCAACGACTCCTCCCTCGTCATCCCCGGCCCCCGCGTCGTCCACGCCGCCCGCACGATCGCAGATGTCGTGTTTTTGCAAGCGCCGCCCAAGTAGGGTTGGGTAGGGTTGGGCGTAGGCGGAAAAAGGCGGGGTTCGAGTTCCCGTAATAGGGTCATTGAGGAGAGTGAGTAATGGGACGTCCTGTTGTGCATTGGGAGTTGTGGTCGCAGAACCCGGAGTCGGTGTCCGAGTTCTACAAGAACGTGTTTGACTGGGAGATCCAGCACATCCCGGAGATGGATTACCGCCTGGTCAACACCGGCGGCACCGGAGGGATCAACGGCGGCATCATGAAGCCGCAGGACGGCCCGATCCCGGCGCCGACCGCGTTCTACATCGATGTGGACGATCTCGACGCCTACGGCAAGAAGATCGTCGCCGCCGGCGGAACGATGATCGTGGAAAACCAGGAAGTGCCCGGCATGGGCGCGATCTCGCTGTTCATGGATCCTGAAGGCCGCATGGCGGGCCTCTGGAAGTCCGCGAGCTAGCAGTAGGGCACGCTGGGTTGTAGCGTGCCATTGGCGCGCTCAAGACCAGCGCGCCCTACATGTCTTGACGCAACGCGATCACGGGTTGAATTCGAAGGGCTCGTCGTGTGGGCACCCACGCGGCGAGCCCGGCGATCGCCAGCACGCTGACGGCGACAAGCGCATACACGCGCGGCTCGGTGGCGGTCACTCCGAACAACAACGCGCTCACCGTGGACGACAGCGCCTTCGCCCCCCACAGGCCGGCTCCGGCGCCAGCCACCACCGCAACACCCAACTGAATCACGACGAGACGAAGGACGACCGACGGCTGCGCGCCAAGCGCCACCCGAATCCCGATCTCCTGCGTACGCTGACCGACGACGTGCGCGAGCAGGCCATAGATGCCGACTCCGCATAAGACGACGGCGGTGACGGCGAACGCACCGAGCAGAAACAGCGCGAACCGTCGTGGTGCGGTGGCGCGCGCCACAATGTCGTCGAGTGAACGGACGTTTGCCAGCGCAAGGTCCGGATCCACGTCCTTCAGTGCCGCGCGCAACGCCGTTGGATCTGCAGCGCCGGCCCTGTCGTACCGAACGAGCAGCCGCTTCGGTGGGAAGTAGCCCAATGACTGCGGCATCCACACGACCAGCGCCGGACCCGACTCAAGCTCACGGCCGCTGATGTCCGCAGACACACCGACGACGGTCAGCAACGCACCGGTCGGCAGCCCGAAGTGGACACGTTGCCCCAGCGGATTCCGGCCGTCCGGCCAGAGCGCACGGGCCATGGCTGCACTGACAACCACCGCTGGTTGCGGCTCATTGTTCGTAAACCACCGGCCTGCCAGGATCGGCACACGAAGCACATCCACACAACCCTGCGAGATCGTCGTCGGCAGCGCGCTGCGGAGGCGCGTCTCCCCTTCAGGAACAAACGACATCGACCCGGGGCCACGATCAAGCGGCACTTCATTGGAGACGCAGGCCTCGGCCACACCTGGCACGGCGTTCACGCGCTCGACGAGACGATCAAAAAACTGCGTCAGCGCCGTCGCCGAATCGTATCGCCCGCGCGGCACGTTCACGTCCGCGGCCACGGCCTGATCAAAGTCGAAACCCATGTCGACCGAGAGCGCCTGCATCTGGCTTCGTCCCACCAGCGCCGCCACGACAAGAAGTACGGCCGTGGCAGCCACCTGCGATCCCACCACGAGCGATCGCATCCGATGGCCCCATCGCCCCGATGTCACCGTGCGGGTCTGCAAACCGCCTGTGTCTCCTGCCCGCGCGCCACGCCACGCCGGCAACCCACCCACACACATACCGGTAGCCAGCGTTATGAGGGCCGCGAATCCTGCGACGGTCGTGCGAGACACGGGTGCCAGATGCCGCCAGCCAAACGACGGTGCGATCGATTCGAGAACGCTCAACGTCAGCAAGGCAACGACGATGCCTGCGGCTCCTCCGATCGCAGCAACGACGACACTCTCGGTGAGCAACTGGCTTCCGACCTGCCATCCGGACGCACCGAGTGCGCGCCGCACGGCCAGTTCCTTCGTGCGTTCCAGGTGTCTGGCCATCTGCAGCCCCACGAGGTTGACGACGGCCACAAGGAGCACCATCGCGGCGCTCGCGATCAGGAGCAGCATCGTGGACCTGATGGGAGCCATCGTGAGGTCGCGAAACGGTTCAGCCTCTGCGCTGAGGATGCTGTTGAACTGCGGAAACTCCACCGCCGCGCGCTCCATGATGGCCTTGAGTTCCAGATTCACGGACGCGAGAGTTGCCCCTGGCGCGAGGCGCGCGAGCACACCCAGGAAGTAGGCCCCGCGTTGGCGATTCGAAGGGTCGATCGCCATGGGTGCCCACCCTTCCGTATCAATCGTGCCCAGCCCGGCGCTTGCCGGTGCCACACCAATCACTTCGTACGCAATGCCATCGAGTCGCAGTGATGTGCCGACCACAGCCGGGTCGGCGCCAAACCGCTGGCGCCAGGTCCGTTCAGCGAGCACCAGCAGTCTGTCGGTGGAGTCGGCGTCGTGCGGCTGGAGCAAGCGGCCGGTCAGGGGCGTCACGCCGAGCGTGGTGAAAAACCCCGCAGTGACCGAACCCACGCTGAGTTGCTCAGGCTCCCCGCGACCAGTCATGTTGAACTGCTGCGGGTACTTGCTGAATGCGGCCAACGATGAAAACCCGCGGGCGGTGTGCCAGTCGTTGTAGTCCCCGACCGAGACCTGATTGCGGAGCTGGACGTTGTTCCGCTCGTAGGTCAACGAGACGATCGCCAATCGCGACTCATCCGGAAACGGCAACGGCGCCGCCAGCACCGGCCAGGCCACACTGAACATCGCCACATTCGCGCCGATGCCGAGGGCCAGGGTGACGATGGTGGTGAGGGAGACCAGGGGGCGTGCCCAAAGCCGACGGCCTGCAACAACTGCGTCCCAGATGAATGTCTGCATATGAAGGCTCAGATTGTGAACTAGATAGACGAAAACGGGTTGGGTGGGGTTGGGATTATGATGCGCGCGGAGGTTCGTGCCCATGGCGCGTCGTCGTTTGTTGCTGATTCCGGTGGTCGGCCTGTTTGCCGGCGTGTTGTCCCTCATCACACTCGGTGCGCAGGCGCCGGACCCGTCGGCGGCCTTGACGGGCGGCTGGAGGTTGAACGAGGCGGAAAGCATCAACCCTGATGGCGTTGAAACCGGGGTACGCGGCCGCGGTCTTCAGACCGGTCCGGAGCGTGGCCCGAACCGCACATCGGTGGGCAGCGGGCCACCTCCCGGAGGTGACCTCGGCGCCGAGGAAGCGCAGCGCATGACGGTGCACCTGCAGATGTTGCGCCCGGCACCCGATCAGCTCGGCATCAAGGCCACCGCAAAAGAAGTGCTGATGGTGTTTGATCCCAACCCGGCCAGGAACATGGCGGCGAAGTACACGACGGACAACAAGAAGTCCGTGCAGGATACGGCGGCAGGCCCGCTTGAGATCAAGGTCAAGTGGGACAAGGCCACGCTGCGCCGCGAAATCACGACGAAGGAATCACTCAAGGTCGTCGAGGACTACACACCCAGCGCCGACGGCAAACAGCTCATCGTCACCGTCAAGATCACGTCCACAATGGCGCGACTGCCGAACGTGGACATCAAGCGCGTCTACGATCGCATGCAATAGCCGGAGCGCAAGGGCTTCAGCCCTTGCGAATGTCCCAGGGGCTAAAGCCCCTGGGCTCCTTCTAATCAGCGCGCAGCGCCACCAGCGGGTCCACACGCATCGCCCGTCGCGCGGGAATCAGGCACGCACACAACGCGATCACAAGCGCGCCGGCGGCCATAACGCCGTACGTCCATGGGTCCGTCGCGCTGGTGTCGTAGAGCAACGTGCGCATGACCTGCGTCGCACCTATTGCCGCGAGAACACCGCCGATGATCCCGACAACAGCCATGGTCATTCCCTCGCGCACCACGAGCCCGAAGATCTCGCGCGGCAACGCGCCGAGGGCAAGGCGCACACCCAACTCCCGCGTGCGTTGCTCCACCGAGTACGCGATCACGCCGTAGATGCCGGCTGCGGCGAGCACGGCAGCGACGACGGCGAACAACGCAAACAGCAGCGTGTTCAGCCGGCGCTCGGCCGTCAGCTCGCGCACGAGTTCCTCAATGGTCGCCACACCGTAAATCGGTTGATTAGGATCAAGCGCACGGACGGCACCGCGCACCGACGCGACAAGACCGGCCGGATCACCAGCCGCACGCACCACCAGCATCATGCTGCGCGAAGGCGACTGCGTCAGCGGCAGGTACGTCTCTGGACGAATCGGCGCCTCATACCCCACGCGGCGTGTGTCACCGACCACCCCGACGATGGTCAGCCAGGTCGAATTTCCATCCGCCTGCCCGTAAGTGATGCGGCGGCCCACGGGATCTTCCCCGGGCCAGAACTGCCGCGCCATGGTGTCGTTGATAATCACCACGGGAGTGGAATCCGCGGTGTCGCCCGCCTGGAACTCCCGGCCCCGCAGTACCGGCACCTTCATCGTCTCGAAATACCCTGGCGCGGTTGAGTCCACCGGCACCTCAACACTCTCGGCGGGTGTGAAGGCCGGGCGTCCTTCGATCGAGAAGTTCGTTGAGTTGGGTGTGCTCGAGAGAAACAGGCCGCTCACAAGCGACGCGCCCTCCACTCCAGGCAACACCCGCGCGCGGTCGGCAAGGCGCGTGAAGAAGTCCACGGCCGCCGCCGGCTGCTGATACGCCTGTCCCGCCAGCGTCACCTGCATCGTGAGCACCCGATCCCCGTCGAACCCGAGATCAACGCGCTGCATGCGGAGGAAGCTCTGCACCATGAGGCCAGCGCCGGTGAGCAACACGAGCGCGAGCGCGACCTGCACCACGACGAGCGTTCGGCGCACCACCCTTCCAACACCCGTGGAAACCCCTCGACCGCCATCTTTCAGTGCGTTGCCGATGCCGGCCCGGCTGATCTGCAGCGCGGGCATGAGTCCGAAGATCACACCAGTCACCAGTGACGCCGCAAATGCAAAGCCCACGACCGGCCAGTTGAGCGTGATGTCAGCGAGTCGTGGCAAATCGGGAGGCGCCACACTGATGAGGGCGCGGAGACCCGCCCATGCCACAGCGACACCAAGCGCACCACCGGCAATGGCGAGCACGGCGCTTTCAGTCAACAACTGGCGAATGAGGCGACCGCGACCAGCACCAATCGCGGTGCGCAGCGCGATCTCTCGCTCACGCACGGCCGCACGCGACAGCAACAGGTTCGCCACGTTCACACACGCGATCAACAACAGGAATCCCACGGCTCCCAGGAGCGCGATGATCGCGGGCCTCGTCCGAGCCACCAACTGGTCGTGGTAGCCGACAACGTAGATGCCGTAGCCCTCCTGGTTGGGAAACCGTTTGACGATGTCGACGGCAATGGGATCGAGGTCCGCTTGTGCGCGCTCAACAGTGACTCCTGCCTTGAGGCGGCCGATCGCCATCAGCCACAACGACCCGCGACTCGCGCGCAGCTGATCGCCCGGCGCATTCGGCACCCAGAACTCGGTCGTCGGCCTCGGGAACCCAAACCCTTCCGGCATCACGCCGATCACCTCGCGCTGGCGACCGCTGAACTCCACCTTCCGGCCAACCACCGCGGGGTCGCCGCCGAAGACACGCTGCCAGAGTCCGTGACTGAGCACGACGACGCCGTCGGCACCGGGGCGATCCTCTTCGTCTATGAAGACGCGACCCTTGGCCGGTGTGACGCCCAGGACGGAGAACAGATTCGCCGACGCACGCGCGCCGACAAGACGCTGGGCGTCGCCCGCTCCCGTCAGATTGGTGCTGGCGGTGTTGTAGACGGCAATCGCTTCGAAGGTGGTGTTCCCTGATCGGTAGTCTTCGATGTTCGGCAGGGAGTGCCAGTCTTCGCGGAGATCGATCCGCGCGTTCGTCATCCACACCATCGCGAGACGATCGGGTTCCGGGTACGGCAGTGGCTTGAGCAACACGCCGTGGGCGACACCGACGATGGTGGCCGTGGCCCCGATGCCGAGCGCAATGGTGAGGAGCGCCACGCTGGTGAAGCCGGGTTGGCGACCCATCAGACGGAGAGCGAACCGCGCATCGCGTACCGTCGCCTCCACCACGCCGCCGCCGCGCACGTCGTAACTGCGATCTTGCAGTGACGGCAGGTTGCCGAGGCGTCTCATCGCGTCGGCGCGGGCGTCGGCGGGTGACATGCCCTGGCGCAGGTTGTCTTCAATCGCGAGGTCGAGGTGGTGACGCAATTCGTCGCCGATCTCGCCGGTCACCTGTTCGCGACCGAAGAGCGCGCGGACCCGCGCCTTGATAATTCGCCACACAGCCATCTTGATGCTCCCCCTACGTCCCGGCGATGACGCTGTTGACGGCGCCTGACAGGCGTTCCCAGCTGCTGGTTTCGGCTTCCACCTGCCGCAGGCCGGCTTTTGACAGGGAGTAGAACCGGGCTCTGCGGTTCAAATCCGTGATCGCCCACTCCGAGGTAATCCATCCCTTTTGCTCCATCCGGTAGAGGGCCGGATAGAGCGACCCCTCTTCCACTCGGAGGACATCCTCGGACAGTTGTTTCAGCCGCTGGGTGATCGCATAGCCGTGCAGCGGCCCGCCTCTAAGTGTCCTCAATACAAGGAGATCCATCGTCCCGTGCAACTGGTCTGAGTTGGTCCTGGTGCCGGTCATGGCTCACTCAGACGTTCTAAGTGAAAGAAAGGTTTGGTGGGACGGGTTCAGAAGGGAGGACCGGCTCCATCCTTTGCCGGATTGTCTGTGTTGAGTACTCCACCGTAGCATCCCGACTCCCGCAAATCAGGGGCGAGCATGGCCACTTTCGACCACGCCTCGTCGCTCTGCGAACGGGGGGAACGCACATGAAACAGGTACTGGTTCGGCTCGGCTCGGTCGCGGCCATCTGTCTGATGGTCACGACGCTCGCCTACGGCCAGGGCAGTGTCACGTCGACACTGACCGGCACCGTGTTGGACACGTCCGGGGGCGCCATTCCTGGCGCAACCGTGATCATCAGGAACAGCGGCACCGGCGTCACGACCGAAACAATCTCGTCGTCACAAGGCGCGTTCACCGTGTCGGCGTTGCTGCCGGGCACGTATTCCGTGACGATTTCGTTGACGGGCTTCAAAACGGCCGTGTTCAACGGGGTGGTGCTCAACGCCGGCGTGCCGGCAGCCGTCACGGCCAGGCTCGAGGTGGGCGGTGTCACGGAAACCGTCGTTGTCGAAGGCGCGACCGCACTGGTGCAGACGGTGTCGTCGGCGGTGTCGTCGACCATCAACACCGAACAGATTCAGAGCCTCCCACTCACCAGCCGCAACGTCATGGACTTTGTGACGTTCCTGCCCGGCGTGTCCACACCTGGCGGCAACCGGCAATCGTCGATCAATGGCCTGCCCCGTGGCGCGATCAACATCACGCTCGATGGCGTCAACATCCAGGACAACACGCTGCGCCGTACCGACGGCTTCTTCACTATCGTGCAGCCGCGCCTGGACGCGATTGAGGAAATGACGGTCTCGACGGCGGCGGGCGAAGCGGCCGGCGGCGGGTCGGGCGCGGTGCAGATTCGGTTCACAACGCGGTCGGGTTCCAACACCTACGCGGGCAGCCTCTACCACTACTATCGGAACGATACGTGGGAGCTGTTCGGGAAGGAATTGCACCTGAACATGAACAACTGGTTCAACAGGCGGAACGGCGTCGCGAAGCCGAACCTGCTGCAGCACCAGACTGGCGGCCGCCTGGGTGGTCCGATCATGATCCCGGGCCTGTATGACGGCCGCGGCAAGGCGTTCTTCTTCACCAACATCGAGAACTTCTACCAGCCGTCCGAAGTGACGCGTAATCGTACGGTGCTGCACGAGCAGGCGCGCGCGGGGTTCTACCGTTATCTTGGCGCCGGCGGCGTGGTCCAGCAGGTCAACCTGATGGCGCTGGCAGCCGCCAATGGGCAAACCGCGACCATGGATCCGCAGATCCAGCAGTTGCTTGCCGATATCCGTCAGGCGACGGGCACCACGGGGTCAATCGTCCCGAACGCGAATCCGCAACACGACACGTACTCGTACAACGCGGAGACCAAGGCCAACAACTGGTTCCCGACATACCGGCTGGACTACAACTTCACGAACAACCACCGGTTCTCGACCGTGCTCAACTGGCATACGTTCAGCTCCGACCCGGATACGTTGAACGGATTTGAACCGGCGTTTCCGGGTTTCCCGGTGCGCGGATCGCAGACCTCGAAGCGCATTTCGTCGAGCAACACCTTGCGTTCGACGTTCGGCCAGAACCTGACCAACGAGTTCCGGTTCAGCTACCAGGGCTCGCCGGTGGAGTTCTTCAACGAGCAGTTTGACCCGGGGATCTGGAACCAGTCGTTTGGGGGTCAGGGCGGCTTCCATCTGGCCCTTGGGAATGGCATCAGCAACGCAGGTCCGGCGCCGAATGCCCAGTCGCGTAACGTCAAGGTCTTCCGCGTGGAGGACACGGTGAGTTGGCTGCGTGGCGCGCACAGCATCAGCATGGGCGGATCGTTTGAACGCATGGACTCGTGGAACAAGTTCCGGGCGACCGTGCCGACCATCAACTTTGGCGTCCTGCCGACGGACCCCGCGGTCGGCATGTTCACGACCGCCAATTTCCCCGGGGCCTCGTCGGCTCAGTTGACGGCCGCGCAGAACTTCTACGCACTGCTGACGGGGCGAGTCAGCAGCCTGTCGGGCGTGGCCCGTGTCGATGCGGCGACCGGAAAGTACGTGTTCAGCGGACTCGGTCTTGAAGAGTCGCGGCTCGACGAGTTCGGCTTCTTCGTGCAGGACAGCTGGCGCGCGCGCTCGAACCTGAGCATCAACCTCGGCGTACGCTGGGATGTCCAGCGGCCGTTCCGGTCGCTCAACAGTTCCTATGCGACAGCGACCATCAATGACATCTGGGGCGTGTCCGGCTACAAGGCGGGCTGCGACCTCAGCAACGCGACGCCGGAGACCTGCAACCTGTTCGCGGCGGGTCAGATGCCGGGTTCGCCGACGCAGTACCAGCAGTTCATGGCCGGCACAGCGGCGTACAACACCGACTGGAACAACGTGGCGCCAAGCATCGGGTTCAACTGGACTCCGGATCAGCGCGAGGGCCTTCTCGGCGCCATCATGGGACGGTCGGGTGACTTCGCCATCCGTGGCGGCTTCGGCCGGTCGTTCCAGAAGCCGGCGATGGGCGATCTGCGTGCGCGCTTCTCGGGCAACCCTGGTCTCGCGATCACCGTGGCGCGCAACCAGAGCCTGGGCAATCTGGGCGACATCCCCCTGCTGTTCCGCGACAGCAGCCGCCTGACCCCGGCGGAGTTCAATGACACCCCAACGTTTCCGAACTCCGGACTGGTCACCAACAGCGTGAACGCGCTCGACCCGAACATCCAGGTGCCGTACGCCGACTCGTACTCGATCGGCATCCAGCGCGGGATCACGAAAAACATGGCCGCCGAAGTGCGCTACGTGGGCACCCGCGCCCGCCAGCAGTGGACGACGTACAACTACAACGAGGTGAACATCATTGAGAACGGCATTCTCAGTGAGTTCAAGCTCGCCCAGGCCAACCTGCAGGCGAATATCGCGGCCGGCCTCTCCTCGCAGGGCTTCCGCTACCGCGGCCCCGGCACGGGCACCAGCCCGCTGCCGATCGCGCTGGCGTACTTCACCGGATCCACCGACTCCGGCAATCCGGCCCGCTACTCGTCGTCCCTGTTCACGAACTCGACGTTCGTCAACCCGCTGGCGCGGTTCAACCCGAACCCGTTCTCGTTTGCCGACGCGCTTGATGCCGACGCGACGCGTCGAGCCAACGCGCTGGCCGCCGGGCTGCCCGCCAACTTCCTGATCGCCAACCCCGACAAACTCGGCGGGGCGAACGTCACAGGTCACGGCGACTTCAAGGACTACAACTCGGTCCAACTCGAACTGCGACGACGCCTGGCCAACGGCGTGCAATTTAATGCGAGCTACGCCTTTGGGGTCGGCGAAGAGTCGGTCCGGTATTCCTTCCGGGTGCCCCGCGAAACACGGAAGAGCGCCGGCACCACCGAAGGTGAAGTGACGCATGCCTTCAAGATCAACTGGATGATCGAACTGCCGTTTGGCCGCGGCAAACGGTTCGGGGCCAACGCCGGCGCGCTGCTTGATCGCATCATCGGCGGCTGGCAGATCCACGGGAATGCCCGTTTCCAGAGTGGTGTGTGGGTGGATTTCGGCAACGTCCGTATGGTCGGCTTCGACGAGAAGGAGCTCCGTGACATGTTCAAGCTCCGGATCAACGAGAACCAGCGCGTCTTCATGTTGCCGCAGGCGATCATCGACGAGTCGGTCAAGGCGTTCAGCACCAGCGCCACGTCGGCGACCGGCTACGGCAATCAGGGCGCGCCCTCCGGCAAGTACTTCGCGCCGGCGATGGGTCCGGACTGCCTTGAAGAGATCGCGGCCGCCTATGGCCAGTGCGGCACTCGCACACTGACCGTTCGTGGTCCGGCCTTCAAGGAAGTGGACATCAGTGTCATGAAGACGCTGCCGATCATCAACCGCATCCAGGCGGAGTTCAGGATCGAGATGTTGAACGCCTTCAACGTCGTGAACTACGCGCCGGTCACCGGATTGGGGTCCAACCCCGCCAGCTACGAAGTCTCGGGGCTGACCGGGACAAACACGGCCCGGGTTGTCCAGCTCGTATCCCGTATTACCTGGTAGCCGACTCAGGAATCGACTCGACTTTTGACTAGGGTGGGCCATTTTTTGGCCCACCCTGGTGTTTTTTTGTCGTTTTTTGCGCCCGATTCAAGACTTTGGAAATGTCCTGACCAAAGTCTTGACTGGGATGGATGCCCCCCCATAGAGTGCCGAATCCCGTAAACACGGGATGAAGTTGATCGATTCCGATCAACCGATCAGTCGGCTGTACCAGGGGGAAAACGTAATGAGGCTAGGACTCGCCCGTCTCGGCTCGTTGGTGACCATGTGTTTGATGGTCGCCACGCTCGCCTACGGCCAGGGCAGTGTCACTTCGACACTGACTGGCACCGTGTTGGACACGTCCGGTGGTGCCATTCCAGGCGCGA
>CAZLJG010000003.1:0-29975 GCA_964559545.1 uncultured Solibacteraceae bacterium
GATGGACGGACAGGCAGACGAACGTAACCGGGCCAATCGGATGCGCGCCCGTCCGGTGCACACGGCTGCGACGTCATCAGGCACTGACCACCTGGCCTCCGCGCCACCCGCGCAGACGCACCAGTCTTGCGCAGTCGGACGAAGGGGGGGTTGAACCGCAACTGCGGTCCTCGGCGTGCAGCAGCCGCCTATCGACGGCGCATCCTGGCAGTGATGGTCCGCCGCGGGTTCACACGGCCCACAGCCCGACATGGCCATCGTCACCTGGGGCGCAACGGAGAGCCACAGGGCCATCGCCACGAGACCGACACGACGAGAAGAGAGACGGCCGACCATCGGAGACTTCGCACGCATATACCGTGCCACGGGTCGAACATTGACAGCATCGCCCTCGCGAAGAACGGGGCGGCAGGACGTGAGCGATCTTCCTCACTTGCGGGGGACTAATCCACGCCGAACACGAGTGGAGACGTCCGGACGTTTTGTTAATTGATCTTAATTTTATAGACACTCATGCGAGCCGTTGCCTTTGAGTGGCGTGCGGACTGAGAGCAGCTGGATTCTCTTGCGACGCGACGGCGATTTCAGGAGACGCGCAGCCGCCACGGACGTGGCCGAGTGATGACCGATATCCGCGACCATCGCCAGCCGCCTCCCCCCCGCCACGACCTTGATCACATCGGCGATCCCGATCCATGGCTGCACCATACGCAGCATGAGGGCATTAGTGACCTGCAGTGTTCGATCGTCGATCACGAAGATCCCGGGGACGCCGGTCGTGCCCGACGTGGTCACCAGAATGTGCCTGCCGAGAAACGTTCGCCGATCAACTCTCGATTCGCCGCGAACGCCTTGGCTTTCTCGATCGTCACGCCGCGATCCGTGGCCCAATCATCGAACCGTGCCATCAGCGCGGTCTTGTTCGTAATTGGCAGCAGCCGAAGATCGTGGACTTGCGCCGGGAGCGCTTTGTACAGGTCGCGATAGTACGGTGAATGCGTCCTTGCATGGTCGAGCATCGCCGCGAATCGCGTGCGCTGGCGTTCGTCAACCGCTGCCGACCCTTGCCTCATCGCCTGGCGTGGATCGCGAACCAACCGCGGCAGGTGGAGATCCACGGACCGGAACTCAGGCCCGAAGCAGTCGCAAGCCGCTGCCGATCACGATGAATTCGCTGACTTCGTGACCGATCACCGCGGCAGTCAGTGAGAACATTCCGGAGACAGCGCCGACCACCAGGACACCGATCGCAAACACGGAGAGCACGAGATTCTGTCGGACAACCCGCTGCGTCCTGGCCGCCAGTTGCCTCGCATAGACGAGGCGTTCAAGATTGTCGCCCATCAGAGCCACGTCCGCTGTTTCGAGCGCGACGTCTGTTCCAGCCGCACCCATCGCGATGCCGACCGAGGCCTCGGCGAGAGCGGGCGCGTCATTGACACCGTCCCCGACCATCGCCAGGTGCCCAGAGGAGGCTCGCAACTCGCGTACGACTCGCAGTTTGTCTTCGGGTTTCAGATTCGCGTGTACGTCGTCGATGCCGAGTTGCGAGGCGACGGCGCGCGCGGTGCGCTCGTTGTCGCCTGTGAGCATCACGATGCGCTCGATCCCGAGTTCGTGCATAGCCGCGAGCGACTGCCGTGCGTTCTCCCGGATGCGATCGCGAACCGCGATCCAACCCCAGACGGACTCATCGGTGCCGACAAGCA
This sequence comes from uncultured Solibacteraceae bacterium, assembly GCA_964559545.1. Taxonomy (GTDB): domain Bacteria; phylum Acidobacteriota; class Vicinamibacteria; order Vicinamibacterales; family SCN-69-37; genus SYFT01. The sequence continues at coordinate 1,710 of CAZLJG010000003.1, forward strand.
CCACCGTATGTCCCTCCTCCTGGAGTCGGGTGATCTCGGGCATGAGGGAGTCCAAGGACAGGTGCAGGCGCCCGGAAAAGAGCTCGGGACTGCCCAAGTGCAAGCGTCTTCCGTTCCACACCGCCGTCACCCCAGCCCCGGTCAGAGATTGAAACTCATCGACCACTGCCGGCTGGATGTCGTGATCGGAGGCGTACTTGATGACGGCGCGTGCGAGCGGATGCTGGCTCGCGCGCTCGAGGCCGGCCGCCACCGCCAAAAAGTCAGGTTCGGTCATCGCGTGGACGATGTGTACGCGCGTCACCTCTGGCTCGCCATACGTGAGAGTCCCGGTCTTATCCAGCGCCAGAACTTTCACACGCGCGAGCTCTTCGAGATAGACGCCCCCTTTGATCAGCACGCCATTCCTCGCGCCGGTCCCCAGTGCGGCGACCATCGAGATCGGCACGGAGATCACAAGCGCGCACGGCGCTGCCGCCACAATGAAGACGGTCGCGCGTTCGAGCCACGTCGCCCACGTATCCGCGGTGACTAGTGGGGGCACGATGGCGAGAAGGAGCCCTCCAAGGAGGACGGCGGGACTATACCGTTTGCCGAACCGTTCGACGAAACGCTGCTGTGTCCCTTTGCGCTCCTGCGCTTCCTCCACCATCTGAATGATGCGGGCAATCGTATTCGTCTCGGCAGTCCGGGTGGCGCGCACTTCGAGCGCGCCCTCCGCGTTGATGCTGCCTGCAAACACGTCGTCACCGGCCTGCTTCTCAACGGGTATGCTCTCGCCTGTCACCGGCGCCTGGTTGACGCTCGACGTGCCGTTGACGACGACGCCGTCCGTAGCCACGGCCTGTCCAGGCCTGACGAGGAACACATCACCAACCACTAATTCCTCTACGGGGACCTCGACATCCCGGCCGTCCCGGCGCACCAGCGCCCGTCTTGGAGTCAGGTCCATCAGTGCCCGCACGGCGGACCGCGTCTTCTCTTCTGTGTATCCTTCGGCTGCTTCAGACATCGAGTACAAGAAGACCAGGATCGCGCCCTCTTCAGGTGCTCCGAGCAGCGCCGCGGTGACTGCGGCGACCGTCATCAGACACTCGATGCCGATTTCGCGCTCGCGAACGAGTTCTTCGAGTCCTTCTCGGCCGAAGTAATACCCGCCGAGGCCCATCGCCGCAACGTAGGCGGTTAGGGATAACGTCTCCGCCCCGGTCGTACTCAGGAGCCAACCACAGAGGACGAGCACGCCGGATATCGCGGACGTGAGCACTTTCGGATTACGCCAAGGGCGCGGGCGCCCGGCACCGGCGCCTGAAGCATCGCGAGGTGGAAACCCGCTGGCCGCGAGTTGCTCCCGTAGTGCCGCGCCAGAGATGACGGACGGGTCGAACGAAAGGGTCACACGGCCGGCTTTCGGCAGGACGCGCAACGACTCGACGCCCGCGCTATCGCCGATCACCCGTTCGAGCGCGCGGGCATCGTGCTCGCAATCCAGATTGCGCACCCTCACATCGAGTGTCTCTGTCGGCATAAGGCGCTGGCCCCCTCGAAATCGACCTCCATCGCCGGACGGGATCTACTACCATTGTTCGTCATTTCATCAGTTAATGAAATGCTCGATTCGGCGAATCCGTTCACGGGGCCGTGATTGGCGGCGTGTGTTACAGTGACCATGATGATCGCGTCGTCTTGGCGTCGGGTGGGTGTGCTGCTGCTGGCCGTCTGGCTGCTGGCAGACACGGCCGCTTTGGGATTCTGCGATGCGCCACCGGCTATCGGGTCGGCGTCAACGCACGTCAGCGCCGGCGACTGCTCCGATGCCGCACCCTCGACGGCGGGACAGTGCTTCTGCTGTTCGCAGCTCGTGGCGGTCGTTCGCTTCGATCTGCTTTTCACCGAAGAACGCGTCCATGTTGCCGCGCCGGAACAGGCACGACCGCCGGACATCTCGATCCGGAATTCCTCTCCCCCTCCGCGTCTCTAATTCCGTCGTGTAGTGCCTGGCCCTCCATCCTGAGGCTGCCGGGATCGGCGCAGCTGTTTCTTCCAGAAGGTCACCATGCGTATTGCACTAATTCCCGTAGTGGGGCTCGTTCTGTCGATTCTGTTCTTGCCCGGCCGTGTTGCCGTTCTGGCCCAGCAGTCGTCGCCTACTGGCATCGGTGCCGGCACGAGACCGGCGGCGGCGAGCCAATTCATCGACCCGGCCGGTGGGCTCAGCGTGAATCAGCTGGTTCAGCTCGCGCTCGAACGCAATGCTGACCTCCTGGCCACGCGGCAGCGGACCGTCGAGGCCCAGGGGCTGCTCCGCCAGGCCGGCTTCCGGCCGAACCCTGTTGTTGAGAGCGAGTTCGGCAGCGGGTCCCCGACCGGGAGTCCGGGCGAACGCGAGTTCAGCTTGGGTTACGGCCACGTCTTCGAGTTGGGACGTAAGCGTGACCGTCGGCTGGATGTGGGGAGATCTGGTCTGGATTTGGCACGGTTGGAGATCGTCGATCGCGAACGGACGCTTCGAGCCGAACTGCAGGAACGCTATATCGCGGCCATGGCCGCGATCCGAAATCTCGAAACGATTGCACAACAGTTCGACCTGACGCAGCAGAGTCTTGCGGTAACGCAGCGGCGCGTATCAGAGGGAGAATCGCCGCGTGTCGAGCAGATGGTCCTTCAGGCGGAGGTCGGTCGGCTGGAGGCCGACCGCCTGCTGCTGGCGAGCGAAGTGCAGCAGGAAATGCTGGCGCTTCGCGTGGTTGCCGGAATGGACGTGTTGGAGCCTTTGGTCCTGCAGCCTGAGGGCGATCGGCCGCCCACCGGCATTACGCTCGAAGCCGCATTGGAGCGCGCGCTTGCCTCGCGGCCCGACCTGGCCGCAGCCCGGCAGGAGGAGACGCGCAGCGCCGCCGAGACGCGCCTGGCTCGCGCCGAGCGAGTTCCAGACCTCGCCGTACGGCTGCGCTACACAGATTCGCAGACGAGATTCGATCTATTCGGTTTGACGGCGTCGGGCGCGCTGGCGCCTTTGCGCGACCACGATCGTGTGCTCACTGGCGGGTTCTCGATAACCCTTCCACTCCTGTCGCGCAACCAAGGCCAGATTGAGGCGGCGCGGGCACGTGAGACGGCGGCGGCGCTACGCCGCCAACACGTCACCCGGAGCATTGAGGCCGAGATCAGAGGCGCCTACGGACGGTACATCGCTGCGCGCCAGGCCGTAGAAGTGTTCAGTAAGACGGTGATTCAACCGGCCCAGGAAAGCGTCACTGTGTTGCGCGCGAGCTATGCGGCCGGTGAAGTGCGACTGTTTGATGTGCTTGCAGAGCAGCGGCGTCTGATCGACACCCAGAAGGCGTACACCGAGGCTATTCGACAGGAGGCGCTGGCGCGGGTGGCTCTGGAACGCGCGATCGGTGTTCCTCTCCAGTAAAGGACAAATCAAGATGCCAAACGAAACATTCAGTGCTGTGACTCAACAGCCGTCGTCGCGCCGCCGGTGGTGGCTGATCGCGGGCACCGCCGCTCTTGTGATCGCCGCGGCAGTTTTCTGGTTGCAAACGGGGGCTTCGGTCGGACCGGAGACAGGAGAAGGCGGCGCTGAAGCGAAGGAGGCTGAGACCGCTGCGTCGAAGATTCTCGAGATAGAGCCTGATATCCAGCGTGCGGTCGGGCTCGCCGACGCGCCCGTGGAGCAGCGCTCCGTCTCGGAGACGATTCAGGCAACCGGTGTTGTCGGCCCTGACGAGACGCACCTCGCACGGATTAGATCGTTGGCGGACGGGCGGGTCACAGCTGTAGCCGTCCGGGTCGGCGACCGGGTCGCGACGGGCCAGACTTTGCTCACATACGACAGCATCACGGCCGGCGATTTGATTTCGGAGTACCGCATTGCCGTGGCCGGACGCGAACAGGCGACAGCCGAGGTCGACGTGACGAAGAGCTCGCTGGAGCGGGCAGATCGCCTGCTTGAGATGGGCGGCGTGGCGAAAGGTGAGCGCGAGCGGCGGTCAGCGGAACATCAACGGGCGCTGGCCGAACTCAACAGCGCCCGCGCCACGGTGACGAGTCTCGAACGGAAATTGCGTCGACTCGGGATTTCCCAAGAGGAACTGGAGAGCTTTCGCAACGGCGCCGATCCGAATGCTGCGTCTCGAAGCGTCGTAACGGCACCCTTCAGCGGCGTTGTCACCGAGGTGCACGCGGCGCAGGGCGAGCTGATTAACCCCGAACGCGAACTCTTCACCGTCGCGGATCTCTCCAGGGTCTGGCTTCAGGCCGACGTCCACCAGAAAGACATTGGAAAAATTCGCGTCGGCCAGAACGCTCAAGTGATGATCGACTCATACCCTGGGGAGATGTTCATCGGGCGAGTGACCAACGTCAGTGACGTGCTCGATCCAGACACGCGCACGGCCAAGGTTCGCTGCGAGGTAGCCAACCCCGGCGGGCGGCTTAAGGTTCAGATGTTCGCTACGCTCGCGCTCCCGATCTCCGCCGCGAAAGAAGCGCTGGTCATTCCAGCCCGAGCCGTACAGAACATTGACGGCGTTTCGACGGTTTTTGTCCGCGTCGATGAGGAGCATTTCGAGCCACGCGCGGTCCGCGTCGGTGCGCCGCTTGGGGACTCAATCGAGGTAGTCGAGGGACTCAAGGTCGGCGAACGCGTCGTGACCGAAGGCGCCCTGATGCTCAAGTCGCGCCTGAAGCTTCGGGTCGAAAAGGAAGAGGGAGAAAAATGATCGAACGCGTGCTCGAATTCAGCATCCGCTACCGGATGCTGGTGATTGTCGGGGCCGTCCTTCTCGCCGCGGCCGGCCTCTATTCCGCAGCGCAATTGCCAATCGACGCAGTTCCGGACATTACCAGCAACCAGGTCCAGATCAACACGCTGGCTCCGGCGTTCGCCCCAGAGGAGATGGAGAAGTACGTGACCTTCCCGATCGAGGTCGCGATGAGCAGCCTTCCCCGCAAGGAAGAGATTCGCTCCATCTCACAGTTTGGGCTTTCGCAGGTGACGGTCACCTTCGAAGAGGACGTCGACGTCTATTGGGCGCGACAGCTTGTGCTTGAAAGGCTCGCGGAAGCGGAACGCGAGCTCCCTGCCGGAGTGGCGCCAGAACTCGGCCCCATTAGCACCGGCTTGGGTGAGATTTACCAGTTCACCGTCGAGCGCCGGCCGGATAGCGCCGGTCGCGATCTGCTGCCGGCCTCGTCACGTCTGCCGGGTACGGTTCAGACCGACGATCTCATGGACTTGCGCACCATTCTCGATTGGGTGATCAAGCCTCAGCTGCGCACCGTCCCGGGCGTGATCGAGGTGAACAGCTTTGGAGGCCGCGAACGCCAATACGAGGTGCTCGTCGATCCCCGTCGCCTTGTTGGTTATAAGTTGACGCTGCGGCAAGTCATCGAAGCGCTCGAACGCAACAACGTCAATGGCGGCGGCGCGTACCTGGAGCGTGGCGGAGAGCAGCAACTCCTCCGCGGGATTGGACTGATTGGCTCGATCTCCGATGTCGAGAACATCGTCATCGCCACTGAGAACGGCACGCCGGTGCGAGTCCGCGATGTCGCGACCGCCGGCGTCGGATCGCAGGTCCGGCAGGGCGCTGCTACTCGGGACGGTCGCGGTGAGACGGTTCTGGGGATGGCCATTCTGCTCAAGGGCGAGAACAGCGGTGCGGTGACCGCGCGCGTAAAGGACCGCTTGGCTGAAGTCCAGAAGTCCCTGCCCCCAGACGTGGTCATCCAGCCGTTCTACGACCGCACGGGCCTGGTCGAACAGACCGTGTCCACGGCGAGCAAGAATTTACTCGAAGGCGGGCTGCTCGTCATCGTCATTCTGTTCCTCTTTCTTTTGCAGGTCCGCGCTGGCCTCATCGTCTCTTCGGCGATCCCGCTTTCGATGCTCGCGGCCATCATCGGCATGAACTACTTTAAGGTGTCCGCGAATCTCATGAGCCTCGGAGCCATCGACTTCGGGCTGGTCGTCGATGGAGCCGTGATCATCATTGAGAACACCGTGCGTCGGCTGGCAACGCAGCGGCAGCACTTGGGTCGCGCGATGACGACCGATGAGCGTCTGCGCCTCACGCGCGACGCCGCGAGCGAAGTGCTCAAGCCGGCACTGTTCGGAATGGTGATTATCATTGCGGCGTATATCCCGATTCTCACGCTGGCGGGTATCGAAGGAAAAATGTTCCGGCCGATGGCGTTGACCGTCATTCTTGCTCTGATCGGCGCCGTCGTCATCAGCGTGACGCTGATTCCCGCATTGGCAGCGACCTTCCTCCGTGATCATGCGCATGAACGGGAGAATCATGTGCTGGAGGCCCTCCGGCGTCGTTACGCACGGGCGCTCGACTATGTTGTCGCGCGCCGCCGATCGATGACTGCGACGGCGGCGGTGTTTCTGCTGATCTGCGGCCTTCTGTTCACCAGACTTGGATCCGAGTTCCTTCCCGAGCTCGACGAAGGCGCGCTGGCAATCAATCACATCCGGTTGAAAAGCGTCTCGCTGACTGAATCGGTTCGACAGGCTCAGATCGTCGAGACCATGGTCCGCCAATATCCCGAGGTGGAGACGACGTTGAGTCGCGTAGGTCGGCCAGAGATCGCAACCGATCCAATGGGCCCAGACATGGCGGACACGTACGCAATCCTCAAGCCGCGGTCCGAGTGGCGTCCCGGCGTCACGCGAGAAACGCTCGTGGCCGACATCGCTGAAGACCTCGAGCAGATTCCTGGTGTGGCGAGTTCCATCTCGCAGCCGATCAAGTTCCGCATGATGGAACTGATAGAGGGGGTGGGCGTTCGATCAGATGTTGCGGTGAAGATTTTCGGCGACGACATGGACGTCCTGCTGCGTGAAGCGAACGAGGTGGCGGCCGTTGTTCGCGAAGTGCCAGGTGCCGCTGACGTAAAGGTGCAGCAGATTGCCGGACTACCGGTTCTGCAGATCAAGATTGATCGGACCGCTATCGCTCGGTACGGTATCAACGTCGCCGACGTCCAGGAAGTCATTCAATCAGCGATCGCGGGCACCGAAGCGACTACGGTCCTCGAAGGGTTCATGCGTTTCAGTTTGGTCGTCCGATTTCCCGCCGAGGTCCGATCCGACCCGGCGGCGATAGGAAATCTTCTCGTCGCCTCGCCCTCCGGCGAAAGGGTCCCGCTTTCGCAAATCGCTCAGATCACCAATGAAGAGGGTCCCGCCGAGATCGCCCGCGAGAATGGCCAGCGCCGCATTACTGTCGAGGTGAACATTCGGGGGCGTGATATCGGGTCGTTCGTCAACGAGGCTCGGGAGCGGGTGGAAGCTGCCGTGAAGCCACCAGCCGGTTACATGTTCAACTGGAGCGGGATGTACGAGCACCTTGAGAGCGGACGTCAGCGCTTGATGGTCGTCGTGCCGGCGACGTTTGCGCTTATTTTTCTCCTGCTGTTCACGACGTTCAATTCCCTAAAGCAGGCAGCGCTCGTATTCACGGGCATCCCTTTTGCAATCTCCGGCGGAATTCTGGCGCTCGTCCTGCGGGCAATGCCGTTCTCGATGAGTGCCGGTGTCGGTTTCATCGCACTGTTCGGCGTGGCGGTGCTGAACGGCGTCGTGATGGTGACGTTCATCAACCAGCTTCGCGACGGCGGTCGGTCGGTCAGTGAAGCCTTGCGCGAAGGGGCGCTGACGCGGTTTCGGCCGGTGCTGATGACGGCGCTCGTCGCAGGTCTCGGCTTTCTGCCGATGGCACTGTCGCACGGCACCGGTGCGGAAGTTCAGCGGCCACTCGCCACCGTAGTGATTGGAGGCCTCATCACGTCCACGGTTCTGACGCTCTTGCTGCTGCCCATGCTCTATGGGTGGTTCGAACGGGAAAACGCGGAGGTGGAGCTGTGATGCACGAAGTGAAGGCGATTATCCGACCTCAGCGCCTCGATAAGGTTATGCAGGCGCTTCGTGAGATTCCTGGGCTGCCTGGAGTCACCGTCTCCACCGTGCATGCGTACGGAGGAGCCAGACCGCTGGACAATCCGCGCGCGCCGAATGGGGTGCAAGCCGACTTTTCGAAGCTCGAAATAATCGTGCCTGAGTCGCTCGTTGACGCCACCGTCAGCGCGATCGGTCGTGCTGCGCACACGGGCCGGGCAGGCGACGGACTCGTCATGGTCATTCCAGTCGAACGGTTCGAACGAATTCGTGATCTGGGCACCCCGTCGGCACCGACGGACTAGGGCCGGCGGCACGCTAAATCTCATCGGGTAGATCCCCTTCTGTGACCGCTCACGGATCTAACGACTCGCCCGCGCACCGCTCCGAGCAGCGCGTCCTGGGCATTGCATTGTGGCTGAATGTGGCACTCGCTGCGGCGCTCCTCGTGGCGGGCGTCATCGCGGACTCGAGCGGTCTCATTGCGAACGCTCTTGATAACACTTCCGACGTGGCGGTGTACACCATCAGTTACTATGCCGTCAGTCGAGGTACACGTTGGAAGACTCGTGCTGCCGACCTCTCCGGCGTCATGTTGATCGCCCTGAGCGCCGGAGTACTGCTCGATGTGGCGAGGCGGTTCACCTTCGGCGCGGAGCCCGTCGGTGTGGTGATCGTTGCAATGACGCTGGCCGCGGCCATCATCAACATCGTGTGCCTGCGGCTGCTTGAAGGCCTCCGGCATCAGGATGTCAACCTTCGCGCGGCTTGGACATTCAGCATCAACGATCTCGTGTCGAACCTCGGTGTTCTCGTGGCCGGCGTCCTCGTCGCGTGGCTGGACCAGCCCTGGCCTGATTTCGTGGTTGGACTCGCAATCGCGGTGGTTGCCGCCAAGGGCGGTCTGGAGATCCTTTCGGACGCGCGACAGTCCGCCCGCACATAACCCGTTGACGGCGCGAGTTCCGTCTAAGATTGAAGGATGAAGGTGCCGGCAAGGAGATTGGTGGCGCTCAATCGCCATTCGAAGTTGTTTCGTGGGCTCGCGGATCCTGCACGATTGAGCCTGCTCCTGCGTGTTCGTACGGGCAAATGTTCAGCGGGCGAATTGGCTCGCGACTGCGGTCTCAGCCCTTCGAATGCCTCAAACCATCTCCAGTGCTTATTGGAATGCGGTCTGGTTCTCGTCGAGCCGCGGGGCCGGCAGAACGTTTATCGCCTCGCCGATCGACAGGTACTGCGGCTTCTGGATGCAAGTGCTCGTGTTCTCCATTCCAGCGCCGGCGCGCTCATCGACGGGTGCCGGAATTATGGGGCGTCGCGCCGTGCACTTCGCCGCTCCTGGTCTCTCGCAAAGCCCGCGTCCGGCGTTGCCCGTGTGCGACAGACGACGAAGCCCGAGAACGGGCGTACATCCTCACCAGCACGTTCGAGGCTGAGATCCAAACGGGCCGACAACCGTAAGCTGTGATGTCTGCCGCCGACGATCGGGATACCACGCCGCAGCCGCTACCAGCGGCTCCACCATCGAGCTGGCGTTTAGCGAGATCCAGCGTGAGCTTGCCAGAGGTGCACGCGAGCATCGTCGTGCCCCCTGGGCTGGGGTTCTGGCGAAAGTTGCTGGCGTTCTCAGGGCCCGGATACTTGGTGGCCGTCGGCTCGAACATTGACAGCATCGCCCTCGCGAAGAACGGGGCGGCAGGACGTGAGCGATCTTCCTCACTTGCGGGGGGCTAATCCACTCTGCGAACACTAGCGGAGACGTCCGGACGTTGTGTTAATTGAACTTAATTTATAGAAACTCATGCGAGCCTTTAACTCCCGAACGCGCCGTGATACGTTCCGCTCGGCGGAGGCCACTTCGCGCCCACATGCCTGACACAGCCCTGCAATCACTCATCGACCGATGGCGCCAGGATCCCGGCGGCACGTACCACACGTGGTTTCTCTGGGAGGAGCGGCTGAAGAACTTCAGGTCGATCCGCCGCGGATTGCAGGAAGTCGTGGCCGAGATTGAAAGTGGCGCGTTCGGCAACGTGTACAACGGCTCGTCTCTCCAGACCGTCGTCGGTTCGATCGCCGAGCAGCGTCAGATCTTCAAGGGTGCGGACCATGCGTTTCTCTGGAAGCCGAAACTGCGGATTCCCGATATCTACGAAGACCCGGAGAATCAGCGCGCCTTCGGCCGCTTTCTGCATGGCTGCGCCTGTTGCGGAGACGGAGCAGGCGTGCTGGCTCAGATCGCCACGCTTGACCAACGACGGATCAAAGGACTGGGACCCGCGGCGGCGAATCTGCTGTACTTCCTGCATCCCACGATCGCGCCGCCGTTCAACACCGCGATCGTCAAGGGCTACAACGCGCTCACGGGCGCGCGCGTGAAGCTGGGCCGGTGGAACGAGTATCTCGCCATGCGCGCCGGTATTCTGCGCCTGAACGCGGAGTACCGATCACAGCTGTCAAACGACCTGGGGGCGATTGCGGGTCTCCTGTTTGACGTGGGATCCGGCCGGTATCTCCCTCCTCCACCGCAGGGTGTCGATGGCGCGACGCTCCAGCAGTGGCAAGTCGATCTCGCACAGGTGCGGGAAGACGCCCGCGCCAGGAAGGGGCGTGAGCGCATGGAGGCAGAGGACCATACGCACACACAGGTGCAGGGGTGGTTGCGCGACCTCGGGGTCGCGCTCGGCTTCGACGTCCACATCGCCGCCAACGATCGCGCCAGGACATACGGCGGTGGGCGCCTGGCGGACGGGTGCCTTGGAAACTTGCCCCCCGCGCTCCAAGGCATCGCAGGGGCGGATGCCATTCGACTGATTGACGTCCTCTGGATCAATCGCGACGACCGGCGCGTGGCCGCTGCATTTGAAGTCGAGCACAGCACGACGATCTACTCAGGCATCGTTCGGCTGCTGGATCTGGCGCTCGGTGGTTCCGAGCCGTTGGTCCGAGGGCTGTTTCTGGTGGCCCCCGATGCCCGGGAAGACGATGTCCGTGCGCAACTGGCTCGGCCCGCATTTCGCACGGTGTCACATCTCGACGTCCGGTTCCTTCCCTACAGCGAGTTGTCGCTGCATCGTGAAGCGATGTCGCGCTTTGGTCAGGGACTCAAGGCGATCGAGGCCGTCGCCAAACGCCTTGGGTGATCAGGAGAGCCGTGCGGTCAGCCGCGTGTTCGAGATTCGTGGGCCTTGGCCTTGTCGCGGTCACCGGATGGTCGTGCTCCGGCGCCTCGACGGCACCGTCAGGCGGCCCGACCGAGGTCGGGCCGAACGCGACCAATACGCCGCCCACCATCATCAGCGTGAGCGTCACTCCGCCGATCGAACGCAACCGCGCCAGGCGTGCACTCGCAAAGAGAGCACCCCGGGGGATGCGTGCGCCGAAGTGGTGGTGACATGGGTGAACCGCGACAGACCAACGCCGCAGAACCCGGCAGGCGGCATCCCCTTCGAAGTGCGCGGTACAGACTTTGTGTCCGCAGTCTACGAGGACACGCGCTGGGCGCTCTGTCACAGCCGGTGGACAGCCTTCGAGACAGTCTCGGGAACGGCCAGACTGCTGGACATCAAGAAGTGAGGGTTCTCGGGCGGATCGTGCTTCAGCGGCTCCGGCGGGCCAGGACGGTGAGGCCCGTCAGCACCACTGCGGCTGAAATCCACTGCGCGACAGTCAGCCCCAGCGCGACCTCGGGATTCACGCGGATGAACTCCAGCACGAACCGAAATCCGGCGGCGAGCACGAGGTACCGACCAAGAACACCCGCGTCAGTGACGCCCCGGCGCCGCCAGCGGATCAGCAGCCACGCTAGACCGGCAAGCCATCCGGCCTCGTACAGCTGGGTGGGATGCACCCGCTCAAGAGTTGGCGGCAGTCCTTCGGGGAACGCGACGGCCCATGGCAGGTCGGAGGGTCTGCCGTAGTCGTCCCCAACAAGAAAGCAGCCGATGCGGCCGATGAGATGCCCGATGGCCAAACCAGGTGTGGCAGCCGACAGGACGGGCAGAAGCGGCAACTGTTTCCGCAGGACGAGCGCGATGCCCGTGCCCACGCCCCCAATCAATCCACCAAACCAGCTGAAGCCACCACGCGAGAACACCAGATCGAGAAACGGTTGCTCGTACAAGGAGACGTGCTCGACAGCCCACACCAGCTTCGCTCCCGCGAAGCCTCCAAGGATCGCGAACAGCGCCAGATCAGAGGCACTATCGGGGAGGCCTGCGGCGCGAAGCTCGCGGGAGAGGATCTGCCAGCCCACGATCGCAGCCACCGCGACCGCTACGCCAAAGCTGGTGATTTCAAACTCACCCAATCGGAAGAGAACGGGATACATACAGGTGTTGGCAATGGTACGTCTTTCGCAGAGCCTGCGTAAGTGTCGCGACGGCATCATCCGCGCTCTCGAGTCACTGACTCCGCGCGAGCGCTCAGAACCATTAACGATAATTAATAGGAAGCCTCATCAGATGAGAGGAGAACCGACGTTACAATCGCCGGCACCCATGTCCCAACGATCAATCTCGTATCTCGTCTGTCTGCTCTTCGTCTTCGCCGCCGGGTCGGTGGCGGCGCACGACTTCTGGTTGGTCCCCGACGCCATGGCGCTGGGACCCGGCCAGGAGATCGTCGTACGCGGCCAGACAAGCAGCGCATTCCCCACGAGCGAATCAGCAGTCGCGGTGAACCGCATCACGAACGCTACGGTGATCGGGGCGGACGTTACGGAAACCATCGCCGCGCGTTCGATCGACGGGACGTCGCTGCTGCTGCGACACCGCCCCGGCAGCCAGGGCCAGAAAGTCATCGCCGTTGCCCTTGGCTGGACCCACGTCAAGGAGACGGCCGCGAGCTTTCGCCGGTATCTGGAACTGGAAGGCGCACAAGACGCACTGGCACGGTTCGAACGGGACGGTATGCTGCCGACCACCGATATCGTCCGCCGTTATGCGAAGTACGCAAAGACGGTAGTGGAATTCGGCAGCGGACCACGCGCCTTCGATCGCATGGCCGGTCATCCCCTGGAATTTGTCCCGCTGACAGACCCGGCAACGTTCAGCGGTGCGGCAGCGCGGCAGGTGCGGATTCTTTTTCAGGGGAAGCCGCTCGCGAACGCCCGCGTCCACGCCGGTCGAGCCCCAGCCAGTGGACAGCCGGCGGGCAACGACACCGAGCTCATCTCGTCTGCCGACGGGATCGTCACTATCCCTGCCGGGCCGTCGGGACTCTGGAACGTGCGCACGCTTCATGTCGTACCCGCCCCTGAAGGCGCGGATGCGAACTGGGACGTCCACTGGGCCAGCTTCGTCTTCAGCGTGAGGTAAATCGTTTCCAGATTTCGGCAGGATTGGGCGTAGTTAGAACCAGGTTCTGAGGCCAAACACGAGCCGGGTGCCGCCGACGCCCTGGCCAGCGGCCCGGGCAAAGTCGGCAGTGCCGAAGTACTTCCGCTCCCACGTCAGCCCCATGTATGGCGCAAGTTCACGGCGGAGTTCGTAGCGGAGTCGCAGCCCCGTTTCCAGCGTGGTCAATCCCGCGCCCAGGCCACGGGCGGCATCGGCTTTGCCATAAATCTCCGCCTCAAGCAGCGGCTGAAGGATCAGGCGGTTGGTGAGCAGCAGTTCGTACTCCACCTCCAGCCGCATATGCGTCCGGCCACCGGCGCCGACGTAACCCGTCGCCTCAATCTCAAACCAATACGGGGCAAGTCCCTGGACGCCAAACGCCAGCCAGGTCTGCGCCGGTCCGGGCCGGACATCCTGGCGCACTCCGGCCACGACATCCCACCATCTGGCGAAGCCCCGGCCATACAGCGCCGTGCCGAAGGCGTTCTCCACACGTCCGTTGTCGGCCTCACCCTCCGTCCGGAGCCAGAACCGGTTCACGTCGCCGCCGATCCACGTCCGGTTCTCCCAGCTGAGTCCACCGTTGCGGGCACCGCGCCACTCGAGTTGATCGGACAGGACCATAAAATTGACGGCATTGTCGTGTACGGCATGGCCCTCGAGGCCCGCGGGAAACGCGGCCGCGCGGTCAGCATCGGTCACCGGCGGAATGGGTTCCTTGGGCTCGGTCTTTTTCGCTGCCTGGGCCATGTGCGCGGAGTGATCCTCCACGGCGGGTTTGGCGCCGCCCTGCGTGGCCGTGGGCGGAGGCGTTGGAAGAGGCGGTGGTGGTGGCGGGACCTGTGCGAATGCCGCAGCCGCGACACTCATGGCCAGTAGCAACGTGCACATCACACGAGCCGTCACACGAGCCATCACTCGTCCACCCGCACTTCCCGGAACATGCCTGCTTCCATATGCAGCAGCAGGTGGCAATGAAACGCCCAGCGTCCCAACGCGTCCGCGCGCACACGATACGCGCGTTTGGTGCCCGGCGGCATGTCAATCGTGTGCTTGCGCACCTGAAACTCGCCGGCGTCGTTTTCCAGATCACTCCACATGCCGTGGAGGTGAATGGGATGGGTCATCATGGTGTCGTTCACCAGCACGATGCGCAGACGTTCCCCGTACTTGAGCGGCAAGGGTTCGGCATCCGCGAACTTGATGCCGTCAAACGACCACGCGAACTTCTCCATGTGTCCGGTCAGATGCAGCTCCACTGTGCGTCCAGGATCACGGCCGTCTGGATCATCGAACAGGCTTCGGAGATCCGCATACGTGAGCACCCGGCGCCCGTTGCCGCGCAGTCCCACTCCGGGATCGTCCAGCCGGGACATCGGCGCTTCCGCCATCCCGTCCACAACCGGACTCCCCTTTTCGCTGTCCGGGTGCGTCTGCATGCCCCCCGCCATCGCTGGTTGGGCCGGCGCGGGCGCTGCGGGCATCACATGCCCCGCGTGCGGGTCGGCAGCGGCCGGCGGTTTTGCTGGAGCCGTTGGTGCCGGCGCTGCGGGGGGCATCGCGCCCATGTCGTGACCGGCATGGGGATCGGCGGCCGCGCCATGCGCCATGCCCATATCCATCATCGTCAGCAGTTGCGGCTCGTCAAGGGCGGGCACGGCGGCCTGCAGCCCCTCCCGAACGGCAAGCGTACCGGCCGCGTATCCGGTCCGATCAATCGATTGCGCGAAAATCGTGAATGCCTCCTGCCCGGTGGGTTCGACAATCACATCGAACGTCTCGGCCACGGCGATCCTGAACTCGTCGACCGACACCGGGTGTACGCACTGGCCATCGGCGGCAACCACCGTCATCTTCAATCCCGGGATACGGACGTCGAAGTACGACATGGCCGCGCCATTGATGAACCGGAGACGCACGCGCTCGCCAGGCGTGAACAACCCGGTCCAGTTTCCCGCGGGCGCGGTGCCGTTCATCAGATACGTGTAGGTGTATCCGGTCACGTCGGACAGGTCGGTGGGCGACATCCGCATTTCGCCCCACATCTTCCGATCCGAGAGCGTCGCGCCCAGCCCCATGCGCCGGACATCCCGGACAAAATCGCCGACCGTGCGCTGGTTGAAGTTGTAGTAGTCCGACTGCTTCTTGAGCTTGCGGAAGATCCGCGCGGGATCTTCGTCGGTCCAATCGGAGAGGACGATGACGTGCTCGCGATCGTAGTGAAAGGGCGCGGGCTTCAGCGGGTCAATGACGATCGCACCGTACACGCCGCGCTGCTCCTGAAAGCCGGAATGGCTGTGATACCAGTAGGTGCCGCTCTGCTTGACCCGGAATCGATAGTTATACGTCTCCCCGGGCCGGATGCCGTGAAAGCTGAGCCCGGGCACCCCGTCCATGTTGGCGGGCAGCAGAATGCCATGCCAATGGATTGACGTGTCTTCGCCCGTGAGGCCGTTGGCCACCCGCAGCTCGATGTCATCTCCTTCGCGCCACCGGAGCGTGGGCGCCGGAATGCTTCCGTTGACGGTCAGCGCGGTCCTGGGTTGGCCGGTGAAATTCATCGCGGTTTCACCGATGCGGAGATCGAACGACGTACCGGACAGTTCGCGCATCGCCTCGCGTCTGCCGACCTGTGCCCAGGCCGGCGCCGGCCACAGGCCGAGGCCGGCTGCGGCACCGCCGACCGCCAGGCCCTTCACGAACGTTCGCCGACTCGGATGCACGGGTCTCATCGGATGTCCCTTACTGCGCGGCGTGCGGTGCCAGCCGGATCACGGTAGCGTCGGTCATTGACTCGTCGTGATTGACGGTCACCGCGATACGCTCGCCTTTGGTGATGTGCGCGTCGGCAAACTTGACTTCCTTGTCGCCCCGCAACACCTTGGTCTTGGCCGTCACGACGAATTCCATCGCGGTTTCTTTCTTGGTCTTGTCGTCGATGACGTTGACCTTGAGATTGGCCACGTTCACCTTGAGCTTGGGCGCATCACTGGCGATCACCGTGCCCTTGAAGGTTTCGTCGTGGGCGTACAGAGGGCTTCCCGCGATGCCGACCACCATCACCATCGCGAGTACGAGTCCTGTCAGTTGTTTCATCGTGTCCTTCTCTCCAATGTGTTGACGCTCCATCGCGTCAACGAATGATTTTTTTTCCACCCGAAAGAAAATCGTCGATCTCCGATTGCTGCTGCGCCTCGGCGGGGCTTCGGGGATTGAGCGCCTCCATCGTCCGCAACTCCGACTCGGAGAGGGTCGGCAGGTGCCGGATGAAGCGCACGAGATCCCACGACGCCCGTTCCCCGTCGGCCGTACCGGTTGATCGTGCGGGCATACCCGTGAACGGTATCCCCCGCTCGATGACGTAAAACAGCTCGCCGTCGGTCATCGATTGTGTTGCCGGGCCCCGCATGTCCGGCGCGGGCGGATACAGGTTGCGCCCGATCGCCGTATCCCCACTGCCGTCATTAGCGTGGCAGGTCGCGCAGGAGTCGGCCCAGTGCTTCAACCCGGCCTCCAGAGCCTCTGCGCTCCCCGCCACGGGATTCACCGCCTGCCTGACTCCGACCGGCGTGGCCCAACGCCTGGCGGCCCGCGCGAGGGTCTCTTCGGTCCGCCCTGGGGTCGCGCGTGCCGAGAAGCCCATACCACGTGTCATGATGGCAGCGAGACCTATCACCACCAGCATCATCAGTCCTGCCCGGAACACGGACTTCCTCACAGTCACCGCGCGTACTCCCGCATCATCTCCACAGACTTCGATGATGCCATGCGATGTCCGGCGAAATCGTCTGCGGGCGTTCTATTAAGGAGAATTAATGTCGCCGCAAGCCACGAACCAGTCCGGCGGTGGGATCATGATCACCGTGCGGATTCTGCTGGTGGAAGACGAGCCGAAGGTCTCAGCCGTGATCGAGAGCGGACTGACGGCGGAACATTTCGGCGTTGACGTCGCAGCGACCGGCAGCCGCGCGCTCGCCATGGTCCAGGAGACGGCGTACGACCTGCTGATTCTCGATGTCATGTTGCCCGACATGGACGGCTTTGAGGTTTGCCGGAAGGTCCGCAGCCTGGGCCAGAACGTGCCCATCCTCATGTTGTCGGCACGCAGTCTGGTTCAGGATCGCGTCCGCGGCCTGAACACCGGTGCCGACGACTACCTGACGAAGCCGTTCGAGTTCGCGGAACTCGACGCGCGAGTGCGTGCGTTGCTGCGCAGGCACCGGGAGGCAGCGCTCACACCCCTCATCGTCAGTGATCTCTCGCTGGATCCGGTGACCAGAGTCGTCAAGCGCGGCGACCGGAGAATCGACCTCACCGTCAAGGAGTTCGCCCTGCTGGAATATCTGATGCGCAATGCCGGCCATGTTGTCACCAGGCCGATGATCGCAGAGCAGGTCTGGGACTTCACGTGGGATCGTCTGACGAACGTGATTGAGGTCTTCATCAATCACCTGCGCAAGAAGATCGAGTTGCCGGGTGAGCCACGCCTGGTGCACGCTGTTCGGGGCGCCGGGTATGTGATTCGGGAGCCCCTTCCAGATGATTAAGACCCTTCGGGCGCGGCTGACCCTCCTGCACGTGGGTGTTCTCGCCCTCACGTTGGCGCTGTTTGCGGTGCTGGCGTATCAGGTGCTGTCCCGCACGTTGTACCGGCACCATGATGCGGAATTGGCGAGACAGGCCCAGGATTTGGTCCTGGCGCTGGGTGGTACACCCCTGACCGAGGCGAACATCCGGCAGGCCCTTGGCCAGTCATCAGTCGGCTCACGATTCGTGATGGTCCGGGACACGGCCGGCACCCTGATCTATCGGGACCAGGTCCTCGAGCCCGCCGAACCCAGCCTCGGCGAGCACACAGTGCTGGTCCACGCCGCCATGACCGGATCCCGCACGGCGACGTTTTTCACCGTGGAACTTGAACATTCAGCGGCCGTCCGCTTCATCTGCGCCCCGCTGGCAGGTGCGACTGCGTATGTCCAGATTGGACATCCGATCGGCGACGTTCCTGCGACCCTCAGGACAATCGCCTGGTCGTGGCTGCCGCTGTTTCCGCTGGTGCTGCTGCTCTCAAGCGTTGGCGGCTGGATTCTCGCCAGACGGGCGTTGGCGCCCATGCGATCGATCACCACCACCCTTGACGCGATCCAGGCGACTGACCTCACGCGCCGCGTGGACGTGCACGCTACGGACGAGGAAGTCGGTGAGCTGGTCGGCAGGCTGAATCATCTGCTCGATCGCTTGCAGCGGGCATTCGACTCGCTCCACCAGTTTGCCGGCGATGTCTCCCATCAAATCCAGACGCCGCTCACCGTCATGAAAGGCACGGTGGAGTCCGCCCAGCGGGATACCAGCCAACCGGACACCACCCGTGCGGTCTTTGCGCGCCTGTCGGAAGAAGTGGACGAACTGAGCGCCCTCGTGAGCGACCTGCGCGCCTTCGCCCTTGCCGACGCGCCTGTCCATGGCCCCGTGGCTGTTGACCTGTCACATCTGGTCGCAGAGGCCGTCGACATCATCGGAGCGCTCGGAGAACTGCAGGGGGTCGAGGTGGACTCACATCTTCACTCCGGCGTGACCGTCCGAGGCGATGCCCTTCGGCTCAAACATGTTGTGCTCAATCTTGGAGACAACGCGGTGAAATACACCCCGCGCGGGGGCTCCGTGACCATCCGGCTGCGGACGACGCCCCACGAGGCGATCCTGACCATCGCCGATACCGGTGTGGGCATTTTGCCCGGCGACATCCCGCGACTCTTTGATCGACTGTTCCGCGCTGATGCAGCTGACAGAAGCACCACTGGCACCGGCCTCGGTCTGGCGATCGTCAAGCGTATCGTCGACGTCCATCGCGGCACGGTTGACGTCGAGAGTCTGCCCGGCCAGGGCTCGACGTTTACCGTTCGACTGCCACGCGTGTGAATTAACGAGAATTAATCCAGATTTCAGCGACCAGGTTCCGGGCAACCAGTAGAATCACGCGGCTGGGCGCTGTCGCCCAAGCCACCAGAGGGAAATCCATGAAGAACAGATTGATGGCCATGACAGGCATCCTGATGATCGTTGTCGCCGGCGTTGTCGTGAGTGCGCACGTCACGGTCGGGCCGGCAGAATCCAGACTCGGGGCCGGCGAGCGCTACACCGTCCGCGTGCCCACGGAAGGTCAGACGGCCACCATCGGAGTGGATCTCGAAGTGCCTGAAGGAGTCACGGTGTCCTACGTGCTTGCCTCCAGCGGCTGGACCAGCGAACTCAAACGTGTCGAGAAACGCGTCGTCGGCATCTCGTGGAAGGTCGAAATCCCACCGTCACACTTTGGTGAACTCGTGTTTAATGCTCGAAATCCGAAAGAAGGCACAGCCATCGCCTGGAAGATCAAACAGCGCTTCGCCGACGGTACGTCGAGTGACTGGACCTCGAGCACCAAATTGGTCGCAGCTGCCCCATCCGACGCTGTGGCTCGTCGTTAATCGCCAGAGGAGTACACTGATATGAAGATATCCAGAACGCTCGCATTCGCACTCGTCGTTGCCCTGATGACGACTATGCCGTCGGGTACGTCAGCGCGGCAGGCCGCCGCAGAGCTCTACTCCTGCTCGATGCATCCGCACGTCGTGGATGCGGCCCCGGGCGCCTGTTCGGTCTGCGCAATGGCGCTCAAGGCCCGCGCCATGACCCCGGCCGAGAAGGAGTTAGTGGACTTCGTCAAGGCGTACGACGCGGCGTTCATGGCGAAGGACCTCGCCAAGTTGGCGACGATGTACACCCCTGAGACGATCGTGTACGAGGGCAGCGGCATCAACCGTGGGTGGAAAAATTACAGCGAGACACACCTTGGGCCTGAGCTGAAATCGTTTGAGAACCTCGAATTCGGCCACACCAACGTGGTGCCACGCATGCTCGGCCCGGACGCGGCGTATGTGACGGCCGACTACACGATTAAGGCAAAGATGGGCGAGCGCGCGCTCGACAGCGGCGGGCTGGCGACATTTGTACTCTCGAAAGTCGGGGGTACCTGGAAAATCCGGCACACGTCAACGGCTGCACGGCGGCGGCCTGCTGGAGGCGATGTTCCCCGCTGAGCGCTTGAATCGAGACTCCTGAAACCCGTTCGGTGCCATCCCGGCGATCAGGAGGTTTCTACCTCCTGTGGTCAGTGTGCACAGCGCATCGGCACGTGAAACCTCCTCACGTTGTGATGAGGAGTACGCGCTGGTGTGCGTCGACTGGCCCTCCTATAGTCGCCGCATGGTCTCACTCAGCCCGGAGTTGTTTCAGGCGTGGCGGTCGCTGCGACACCGCCCATCCTACTTTCTGACCTGCGGCGTCACATTGACGCTGGTCCTTGGGGCGAACGCCGCGATCTTCGCGGTGGTCAACGCCACCATGCTGCGGCCGATGCCATTCGCTATCAGCGGGGAGCCGCTGCGGCTCTTCGCCCAGCCGCCCGGCACCTCCGCGGCCGCCGATCGGAATCCCCTGCAGCAGATGGAGGTGCCTCGCCTGCGTGAACGATTGCGCACCATCGCGCGGCTTGAGGGCTTTTTTCCCTCTGAACGCGTCATCCTGCGCAGCGGCGAACCGGACGTGGTCGCAGCTGCGGCCGTGACGCCCGGTCTCCTGCCGATGATGGCTGCGCCACTGACACAGGGTCGCTGGTTCACGGACGCCGAGGGAACACCGGGACACCGGGTCGCCATCGTCACAGACCGGTTCTGGCGTGACACGCTGGGCGCCGGCCAGGTCCTGGGCGAGTCCCTCGTGATCGACGGCATGGCCCACAGCATCGTCGGCATTCTTGCGCCCGGGTTCTCGGCACCATTCTTCAACGGTGCCCAGGTGCTGACGCCGCTGGTGCCGAGTCCTGAACCTCAGCCTCGCGCACCGCCCAGAAGTGTGGTGGGACTTGCGGAGATCGCCCCGGGTTCCACGTTCGCAGACGTCCAGCAGGAGCTGGCCGCCGTCTCCGCACAATTGGCCGTGGAGTTTCCGCGCACACACACGGGCTGGGTGCTTGGCACCGAGACAGTCCGTGAGTGGCAATTCGGATCGTTACAGGCCCCGCTGCTGATGCTCTTGGGCGCCGCCGCGTTTGTCCTGCTGATTGCCTGCGTCAACATCGCCAATCTCACGTCCGCGCAAGCCATCGCCCGCTCGAGCGAACTGTCGCTACGCCTGGCGCTCGGCGCATCCACCTCCGATGTGCTGCGCCTGCACGTCGTGGAGTTGCTCATCGTCTGTGTCAGCGGATTGGTCCCAGGCGTCCTGCTGGCGTGGATCTCGGTGCCCGCGTTGTTGTCGATCGACCCGACCATTGCCCGCACGCTCGGGGCGGTGTCGATTGACTGGCGCGTGCTGGGCTTCAGCGCCACGCTGGCCATCCTGACCGCGGTCGCCGCAGCCGCCATCCCGGCGATGCGCGCCATGCGCGGGGACATTGCCGGCCTCGTATCCGCCGCCGGAGTGCGCACCACCGGGACCGCCGGTCTCGTCCGCGCACGACGGGTGCTCGTCTCGACGGAAGTCGCGCTTTGCGTCGCGCTGTTGATGGCCGGCGGCGTCGTGATTCAGGGACTCCGGGATCTGTCCGAACGAAGCCCGGGCTATGAGTCGTCCGGCATCCTGACCGCGCAGATTCGATTGCCTGAGGCGGCCTACCCCACCGCACCCCAGCGCGCCATCGTCGTCCAGTCCATGCTCGATGGCGTGCGAGCGATCCCGGGTGTGTCATCCGCCGCGATCACGCAGAACGCGTTTGTGCCTGGGTTTTCATACCAGACACTCATCCACGTCAAAGAACGGCCCACGGAGGATGGTCAACCACATACCGTGCAATTCCGGCGTGTCAGTCCCGGGTACTTCGAGACGATGCGGATTCGCCTGGTGCAGGGACGAGGGTTTACCGAAGCCGATTCGTCGGAGGGACTCCAGATTGCGGTCGTCAGCCAGCGCTTTGCCGACCGGCTCTTCCCGGGAATGGATCCAATCGGCCGCATGGTGTTGCGCACGGGAGCGAACCCACCAGTCACCATTGTCGGCGTTGCAGACGACGTGGCGGATGTCAGCGTGACCCAGCCGCCGGAACCGGCGCTGTACCTGCCGTGGGCGCAGAACAACAACTTCGGCGTCCCAGTAGCGTTTGTGATCCGAACCGACGGCGATCCGGCCTCGCTGCTGCCCGCCGTGCGTGAGGCCGTGCGCGCGGTGGACGCGTCGCTGCCGTTGCGTCGTGCGCAACCGCTCGACGTGTTTGTGCAGGAATCCAGCGCCCCGGAGCGCTTTCGCACGATGGTCATGAGCCTGGTGGCCTCACTCGGGTTGCTGCTGGCGATGGTGGGCATTTCCGGCGTTACGGCCCGCGGCGTGGTGGACCGCACACGGGAGTTCGCGGTCCGGCTCGCGCTGGGGTCCGGCGCCGGGGCGGTGGTGCGGCTGGTGGTCGTGCAATCGATGCGCGACCTCGGGATGGGGGTCGTCGCCGGCGCCGGAGTTGGGCTCGGATTGTGTGCGTGGCTGGCGAGCACGATGCAGCATGTCGGCGCCGTGAATACGGGCACCGCTGTGGCGTCCATTGTCCTGATCACGCTGACCGGGCTGCTGGCCGTATTGGTGCCGGCGCTGCAGATTCTGCGCGTCCGGCCGTCGGAGATCCTACGAAGCTAGACGCGTCCGTCGCTTCGCGGACATCTGCGCGGCCGGCCCCTGCTTTGTGAGCAGGCGGATGAAGTCCTTCATGAACGGCGTGGCCGGCATGCCGTCGAGTGTGGCCGCGTACCACTTGCGGAACACCCCGGCCCGATTGATGCGCAAGGCGATGACGTCACCTGCGGCAATGGCGTTGGCGATGGACCATCTCGGCAGGACGCTGATGCCCATGCCGGCCTTGACCATTTCGAGAATGCCCTCGGTCAACTGCAGGTAGGTCACCCGCCTCGCGTCCACACCTGCCGGACGAAAAATGTGCCGGACGGTGAAGCTCTCTTCGATCGAGCGCGAATAGAGGAAGAGTTGCTCCTCGACCAACTCCCGCGGCGCGACAAACGGTCGGCGGGCCAGTGGATGCGACGGCGCCACCACCACGACCTGTTCGTCGTCGAAGAGCGCGTGATACCGGAGGCGGTGGTCATCGGAATCGTTGTTCATGATCGCCATGTCAATCCTGGCGTCGAGGAGCGCACTCAGCGGATCCAGCGTGTGCTCGGGCGCGATTCGTACGTCGAACGACGGGTATTTGGTCCTCAGTTGCGTCACCAGTGCCGGCAGCCAGTGATACCCGGTATGGCACTGCGCCGAGAGCCGCAATTCACCGACCACGTTCCGCGCGAGCTGCGCGACCCTGGCCTCCACCTGGTCAATGGTGTCGAGCACGGGTCCGGCCGCGTCGAGCAGCAGCCGCCCCACCGGGGTCGGCAACATGCGCCGGCCCGCCCGCACGAAGACCGCGGTCCCCAGCTTGCCTTCAAGTTCGCGGAGCTGATGACTGACGGCGGATTGCGTGACGTGCATCCGGTCGGCGGCGCGCGTCACACTTTCGGTGCGCGCAATCTCGGCGACCATACGAAGGTGTCGCGATTCCAGATAGTGGCTCATGATGAAGCCTCATATTAACACCCTGTCTCAATGCGAACGCCTCATGCGTGTGCCGTCCGCCGGCTGTGTATCATCTCCCCGATGACTCTCACGCGCCGCGCAATCACGTGGCACCTGGCTGGCGTTCTGACCCTGCTGACGGGCCCCGCGGCCGCGCAAACGATGCCGGCCGACTACCAGGCCGTGCTCACCACACTGGGCAAGTCGGGCGACCTTCGCGACGGTGTGCTCAAGGTCAACATTCCGCGCAATGACATCGCCGTCACGATCGCCGGGCGGCCAGCACCGACGCCATTCGGATTTGGCGGCTGGGTCGCGTTCACCAGGGGCGAGCACGGCATGGACGTGGTGATGGGCGATCTCGTGCTGACCGAAGACGAAGTGAACCCGGTGATGTCCGCAGTCCTCAGCAACGGCCTGAACGTCACCGCATTGCACAACCACTTCTTCTGGGACCAGCCGCGCATGTTCTACATGCATGTCCACGGACACGGCGATGCGGTCACGCTGGCGAAGCAGCTCAGGCCCGCAGTTGATGTGATCGCTGGGTTTGCGGCGAAGCGACCCGCGCCGACTGCGGCTCCGGCCCCGGCGGGCACGCTCAACGGCGAGGCCCTCGGCGCAATCCTCGGTACGCCGGGGGAACGCAACGGTGCCGTCTACAAAGTCACGATCGGCCGGCCGGATATCGACCTCCGGGAACATGGCGCGCGCATCAACAGCCGCATGGGTCTCAACACGTGGGCGGCGTTCACGGGTACCGATGCGGATGCCATGGTCGCCGGCGACGTGGCCATGCTCGAACATGAGGTCACGCCGGTACTCGGCGCCCTTCGCGCCCGCGGCATCGAGATCGTCGCGATCCATCACCACATGACCGGCACGCGTCCGGTGGTGATCTTTCTGCATTACTTCGGACGAGGACCCGCGGCGGACCTGGCGCGCGCCGTGAAGGCCGCCGTCGATCTGACCGGGAAGCCCGCCCCCACAGGTCGATGACGCGCTCGCGATTGGTGATCGCCCTCTTCATTCCCCTGGTGGCTGTGCTGCACGCACAGCCCCCGGCTCCCGGCCAAAGAGGCGGCGGCCCGGCGGCACAGGGCGCTGAACCCGACATTGAGCTGGTCGCTCGATTCGACAAGGACGGCAACAAACGGCTCGACTACGCCGAGCGCACGGCCGCTCGCGAGTATCTCGTGGCACATCCTGAGCTGCGCCGCGCCGTACGGCCGCCATCAATCACACGCCGGGGCACCCCGGGAATCGCGCTCACACCCAAAGACGTTCGCACGTACGCCGCGACGGTGCCGTTCTACGATCCCGATACGCTCCGCACCATCTTCATCCAGTTTGAACGGGACGACTGGGAGCAGGAACTCGCGGCGTTCTGGCACACCGACGTCGAAGTGCATGCGACGGTCACGGTCGACGGCCGCACCTATCGTGATGTCGGCATCGGCTTCCGCGGCAACAACTCCTTCACCATGGTGCCCGAGAGCCTGAAGCGGTCGCTGTCGATCTCGTTTGACTCAGTGCACGGCGACCAACATCTGCTCGGCTACCGCACACTCAATCTGCTGAACGCGAACCAGGACCCCACGTTCCTGCGCAGCGTGTTGTATCTCGACGTGTCACGACGGTACTTGCCGGCCCTGAAGGCCAACTACGTCCGCGTGGTGATCAACGGCGAGAACTGGGGCATCTATCCGAACCAGCAGGCCTTCAACAAGGACTTCCTCCGCGACCAGTACGCGTCCACTGACGGCAAACAGTGGAAGTCGCCCAACAACTCGGTCGGCGGTGGCCTGTCGTATCTGGGCGACGATGTGACGCTGTATCGGCGGTGGTACGAGATGAAGGGCAAGGATGACCCGGCGGCGTGGCAGGCCCTCATCCGCGTGACCAAGGTGCTGCATGAGACATCGCCCGACCAGCTCGAACGTGCCCTCGAGCCAGTGATGAACGCCGACAACGTCCTCAGGTTCCTCGCACTGGACATGACGCTCATCAACGGCGACGGCTACTGGAACGACGGCAGCGACTACAACCTCTTCTTCGACGCGAAGGGCCGGCTGCATCTGACACCCCACGACGCCAACGAGGCGTTTCGCGGAAGCGCGCGTAATGCCGTGCTCGATCCCCTCAGCGGCCTTGACGACCCGAACAAGGCCCTGCGAACGAAGCTGCTCGCCGTACCTGCCCTGCGCGACCGCTACCTCCGTCACGTGGGCGACATCGCAGAGCAGTGGCTCGACTGGACCAAGCTCGGGCCGCTCGCCGAGCGATACCAGGCCCTGATCAGAGACGACGTGGCGAAGGACACACGGAAGATCGATACACTCGAGGCGTTCTCGTCCGTGGTGCACGGCGACGGCACGAGTCCCGCACCCGTCACCTCGATCAGGGGCTTCGCCGATGCCAGGCGCGCCTTCCTGCTGGCGCACCCGGAGGTCGTCAGGGCGCGTGCGGCTACTTCCGCAACCGCAGTGCGTTCCCGATGACCGACACCGAGCTCAGACTCATCGCGGCCGCGGCCAGCATCGGGCTCAGGAGCAGCCCGAAGAATGGATACAGCACGCCCGCGGCAATCGGCACGCCAATCGTGTTGTAGACGAACGCAAAAAACAGATTCTGTTTGATGTTCGTCATCGTCTGGCGCGAGAGCTGTGTTGCGCGCGCGACGGCCCGAAGGTCCCCCTGCACCAGCGTCACGCCGGCGCTTTCCATGGCGACATCAGTGCCCGTGCCCATGGCGATACCCACCTGGGCCTGCGCCAGTGCCGGCGCGTCGTTGATGCCGTCACCGGCCATGGCAACAATGCGCCCCGATGCCTGCAGGGCCTTGATGGCCGCCGCCTTGGCGTCCGGCTTCACATCAGCAATCACTTCGTCGAGTCCAAGCTGCGCGGCGACGGCCTTCGCCGTGGTGGCGTTGTCGCCGGTGAGCATCACCAGGCGGAGGCCGTCCTTCTTCAGCGTGGCAATGGCTTCTGGAGTACTCGCCTTGATGGGATCAGCAACGCCAATGAGACCGGCAAGCGTGCCGTCCACTGCGACAAACATCACGGTCTGGGCCTGCGCACGAAGCGCATTGGACCGAGTCTCCATTGCCGCGACGTCGATGCGTTCCTGCGTCATCAACGCCCGATTGCCAATGACCACAAGGCGACCTGATACCCGGCCACGCACACCAAGACCCGTCAGTGATTCAAACGTCTCGGCCTTCGGAACCACCAGCCCCCGCGCCTCAGCGCCCTTCACGATGGCGGACGCGAGCGGATGCTCACTGCCCTGTTCGAGTCCGGCCGCCAGCGGCAGCCACACGCGTTCATCAGCCCTCTCTGTCGACTTCACACTGACGAGCGCCGGTTTGCCTTCTGTGAGGGTGCCGGTCTTGTCGAACACCAAGGTGTCCACATCGCGCAGCACTTCGATCGCCTCGGCGTTTCTGAACAACACGCCCATCGAGGCGCCGCGCCCCGTCGCCACCATGATCGACATCGGTGTCGCCAGCCCCAGCGCACACGGGCACGCGATGATGAGCACGGCGACGGCATTCACCAGACCGTGTGCCAGGCGCGGCTCTGGGCCGACGAAGTACCACACGAAAAACGTCAGAGCCGCGATGAGGATCACCACGGGCACAAAGATGCCGGACACCTTGTCGGCCAGTTTCTGAATCGGCGCGCGGCTGCGCTGCGCCTCAGCCACCATTGAGACAATACGGGCCAAGAGCGTGTCTTTGCCGACGCGATCCGCGCGCATGATCAGCGCGCCGGTCCCGTTGATGGTCGCGCCGACGACCTTGTCACCGGCGACCTTGCGGACGGGCACGGGTTCGCCGCTCACCATGGATTCGTCCACACGACTGTCGCCCTCGACGACGGTACCGTCGGCCGGCACTTTGGAGCCGGGCTTCACACGCAGACGATCGCCGACCTTGACGTACTCCAGCGGCACTTCATGCTCGGAGCCGTCGGCCTGAATCACCACCGCCGTCGCCGGGGCGAGGCCGAGCAACTTGCGAATCGCCGCCCCGGTCTGACTGCGCGCGCGCAACTCCAGCACTTGCCCCAGGAGGATGAGGGTGACGATGACCGCTGCCGCTTCGAAGTACACGGCGACGGCGCCGCCGTGGCTGAATTGGTGCGGAAAGATACCGGGCGCCAGCTGCGCGACGAGACTGTACCCGTACGCCACGCTCACACCCAGTCCGATGAGCGTGAACATGTTCAGGTTGCCGGTGCGCACGGAGTTCACGGCGCGCACATAAAACGGCCACGCCGCCCACGTCGCGACCGGAGTCGCGAGCGCCAGTTGGATCCAGCCCGCCGTTCGCATCGACAACGGCGCCAGACCCAGCATCTCCACCATCGCCACGGCCATCGTCGGCACACTGAGGGCCACCGAGATCCAGAACCG
>CAZLJG010000004.1:0-29670 GCA_964559545.1 uncultured Solibacteraceae bacterium
TACGGCGTGCCGTCGATGCGCCATTTGTCCACCATTCCAGTCTTCACGCCGTATCCCGCGACGGGCTATGGGTTCGACGATGAGTCGAAAGCGATGCTGGGTGGTCTGACCTGGGGCGATGCGCACCACCCGGCGCTGTCCGAAACCAACGGCGACTACGACGGCCGCTGGCTGTTCATCAACGAGATGAACGGACGCGTGGCCAGAATCGACCTGCGCGATTTCAAGACCAAGCAGATCTTCGGGCCGATCCCGAACGTGTCGGGCAACCATGGGTCGTCGTTCATCACACCCAACAGCGAGTACGTGATGTATGCCTCGCGATTTTCAGTGCCCATTCCCAAGGGGTCGTATGCGCCCATTGACAAGTACTCCTCCGATTACAAGGGCGTGATTGGCGCGCTGGCCGTTGATCCCAAGACCGGCCACATGGACATGGGTTTCCAGATCATGATGCCGCCGTTCGACTACGACATCGGTGATGCCGGCAAGCTGGCGTCCGACGGCTGGATGTTCCTGACGGCCTACAACGCGGAACGGGCGACCGGGAATCTTGAGGTGACGGCCAGCCAGCGCGATCGCGACTACATTGCCGCGGTGGACTGGCGCGCGGCCGCGAAAGCCGCCGCGGCCGGCCAGGGCGACATGATCGGTGGCGTTCGCGTGCTCGACCCCAAGAAGATCCCCGGTCTTGTGTACCTGATGCCGTGCGGCAAGTCGCCCCACGGCGTGGACGTCTCCCCGGACGGCAAGTACATCGTGGGCTCCGGCAAACTGCAGGGCGTCACGACGGCCTTCAACTTCGAAAAGGTGCAGACGGCGATTCGCAACAAGGACTTCGAGGGTGAGGAAGACGGCATCCCGGTCCTCAAGTACGCATCAATCATGGACGCCGAGGTCGAGGTCGGCCTGGGACCGCTCCACACGCAGTTCGGTCCCGACGGCATGGCCTACACCTCGCTGTTCGTCGACAGCGCGATCGCGTCATGGCGTATCGGCGAGTGGAAAGTCATCGACAAGGTACCTGTGTCCTACGCGGTGGGCCACCTCTCAGCAGCCGAGGGCGACACGGTGAGTCCGGACGGCGGATACCTGGTGTCCCTGAACAAGTTGTCCCACGGACGGCATCTCAATGTCGGGCCGTCACAGCCCGAGTCGTCGCAGCTCATCGACATCGGCGAGGAGAAGATGAAGCTGTTGTATGACGCCTTTACGGAGCCGGAGCCGCACTACGCGCAGATGATCAAGGCCGACAAGCTCAAGCCCATCGAGGTGTATCCGAAGGAAGAAAACAAACACCCGCTGGCCATCTGGGACGTCAAGGACGCCGGCGTCACCCGCCAGGGCAACAAGGTCACGATCAAGATGGTCGCCGTCCGGTCCACGTTCACGCCGATGAACTTCGAGGTGCAGGAAGGCGACATCGTCACAGTGGCGATTACGAACATCGAACAGACCACGGATGAACTGCACGGCTTCGGCCTGCTCGACTACAACATCAACATCGTGGTCGACCCAGGCGAGACCAAAACGGTGACCTTCACCGCGAAGAAGGGCGTCTACCCGTACTACTGCACGAACTTCTGTTCTGCCCTCCACCAGGAGATGCAGAGCTACCTGATCGTGAAACCTCGCTAATAAATGAGCTCGGAGGCGATTGTGACGACAATCGCCTCCGAGCTCGTGTGGGACTGCCATGACCCGCCTTGAACGCACCGCCCGTCGTCTCCATCAACCCGTCGGCGCGGCGCCGCGCGCCTGCTTCCTGCTTGCGGCCGTGCTCGTGGTCACCGCCCTTGCGTTCCCACTCTGGAATTTGACGATGTTCGCGCCGCAATATCCGGATGCGTTGCGACTCGACATCCACGTCAATGCGCTCGTGGGAGGCAACCACGGGCAGGACCTGAAGGAGATCAACCTCCTCAACCACTACATCGGCATGCGTGATCTGGCCGTCGAGGACTTCACCGAGTTCAAGTGGATGCCGTTTGCGATCGGGGGGCTGGCGCTGCTGTTCCTCCGCGCCGTGGTGTTCGGCACGGTGAAGGAGTTTGTGGATGGCGCGGTGATGTTCTTCTACTTCGGCGGTTTCTCCATGTGGTCGTTCGGCTACAAACTCTATCGGTACGGGCACGATCTGGCGCCCACGGCCGCGGTCAAAGTGCCGGGCTTCACGCCCCCGATGTTCGGCCACAAGACGATCGCCAATTTTGACGTGTATTCGTATCCGCAGGCAGGGACGTACCTGATGGCAGCGGCCGGACTGCTGGTGCTTGTGGCGCTGGTGCTGGCGTGGCGGAACCGGCCGGAACCTGAGGCCGCGACATGATGACGCTGCTTCTGGTGATGGCGCTGGCGACTCCGCAGACGACCGTCCAGGACATGACCGTGACGGTCGGCTCGTTGGAGGGGCAGCCGTCCCCGGCCGACCGGTCGCCGCTGCAGGATCGCATCGACGCGGCGCGCCCCGGTGATCGCATCGACGTGGAGGCCGGGACCTACACGGGAGATCTGTTCATTCACACATCCGTGCACCTCGTCGGCCATGGGCGTCCACGTCTGGTCGGGTCGGGAACCGGCAGTGTAGTCCGCGTCCGCGCGGATCACGTGACCATTGAGGGGTTCGATATCGACGGCCGCCTGGGCGGCAATCTGGCGCTGGATTCATCCGGCATCCATGTCGCCGCCAAACATGTGGTGATTCGCGATTGCACCATTGTCCGTTCCCTGTTCGGCATCTACCTGCGCGAGGCAGACGACGCCCGTGTGGAGGGGTGCGAGATCACGGGCATCGAGGGCCGGTTGCCAGGCGAACAGGGATCGGGCGTGCACGTCTGGAATACGCAGCGCTTCACGCTGCAGCACATCCGCGTGCGGTTTTCCCGCGACGGCTTCTACATCCAGTCGTCCCACCACGGCGTGATCACGGGCAACGACGTCCGGCATGTCCGCTACGGACTGCATTACATGAACTCGAACGACAACCGGTTCGAGGACAACACCTTTGCCCATGGGGCGGCCGGTGCCGCGCTGATGTATTCGCGCCGGGTGTCGTTTGCGCGAAACCGGTTCCTGCACAATCGGGGATTTGCGTCCGTGGGCCTGCTGCTCAAGGACTGTGAAGACGTCGTCGCCGAAGACAATCTGCTGGCGGACAACGAACGTGGCTTGTTCATCGACGGCGCCGTCCGGCATGTGTTCCGCCGGAATCTTGTCGCTGCCTCCGATGTCGCCGTGGTCGTCTACGCGTCGTCGCAGTCCAGCCGTTTCGAAGGGAACACCTTCGTTGGAAACCTGGCCCCGTTGCGTCTGGTCGGCCGTCGCACCGATACGGTCTTCGACGGCAACTACTGGTCGGAGTTCGACGAGCCTGATCTGGATGGCGATGGCGTACGCGACAGGCCGTATCGCCTGTCGAACGTCTTTGACCATCTGCGCGGCAATCTGTCGGCAGCCGACCTGTTTGCGCAGGGCATCGGTGCGCGTGTGCTGGCCAGGGCCGAAACCGCCTTTCCGGTGCTCAGGCGGATCGAGGTGACGGATGCCCGCCCGCTCAGGTATGCGCCCGATCGGGGCGCGATCCCGTCGATGCCGGCACCCGACAGCGCGACAACGCGCTGGGGACTCCTGCTTTCGGCCTGCGGTGTGATCGCGGGCCTGGCGGTCTTTCACGCCGGGAGGCGCACGTGATCACCTACGACGGATTTGCCAAACGCTTCGGCGCCGTCCACGCAGTGCGCGAACTGACGGTCACGATCGCCGCGGGCGAGGTCGTGGCGCTGCTGGGCCCAAACGGATCTGGCAAGACCACAAGCATCAAGGCGGCCGCGGGACTTGTGCGGCCGACTGAGGGCCAGGTGCTGCTGGGGCAACCGGGACGGTCGGCGCTGGATGCCGATGCGCGGAAAGCCTGTTCATTCCTCCCGCAGCGGGTGACGTTCCCCGACGCGCTCACCGGCCGGGAAGTGGCCGAGTTCTACTGCAAATTGCGGGGCCGGAATGCCGGGCGACTGCAGGACGTGCTGGCCCTGACGGGCCTGAACGGGTCGAGTCGCCGGGCGGTCAGTACCTATTCAGGTGGGATGACCCAGCGCCTCGGTCTGGCGGTCGCGATGGCCGCCCAGGCGCCGATCCTGCTGTTGGATGAACCGACGGCCGCACTTGACCCTGACGGCACCAGCGCGTTCTACGCCGTGATCGAGGCCCGGCGCAGCGAAGGGCAGACCGTGTTCTTCAGTTCCCACCAGATGGGGGATGTTGAGCGCCTGGCCGATCGCTTCCTGGTGATGGTGAGCGGTCGACTGGTGGCGTCATTCACCGCTCGTGAGCTGACGACGGCGCTGGCCAACCGTGGCGTGATGAAGGTCACCGTGGACGTCGTCAGTGCTGACGTGCTGACGCGTCTGCGGGCGCTCGCACCGGGTGTGATGATCGCCGCCGACCAGGTCATCGTGCCGGGTACCGCTGACGTTCGGCTGGCCGTGCTCGACGCTTTGCGCAATCACGGCGTGACCATTCGTGGCTGGTCCGCGGAAGAGGGCCGGCTCGATGCGTTTTATCGGGAACTGGTGGAGGGACATCATGACTAGTGCTGGGTGCTGGAGTGCTCGGTGCTGGGTGCTCGTGCTGGGTGCTTTGGTGCTGGGTGCTGGGTGCGCTCCGGCTGCGGTGCAACCCGAACCGCTCGCGGTGGGGCAGGAGTCGTGCGCGTTCTGTCGCATGACGGTGTCGCAGCCGGAGTTCGCGTCACAGCTGCTGGTTGATGGCGAATTGCCGAAGTTCTTCGACGACCTGGGGTGTTTGCATACACACCTCGCGTCCACGACGCCAGGGCCGGATGGTGGCGTCATCTTCGTCACGGATCATCGTACGCGTGAATGGGTGCCGGCGAATGCGGCGGTGTTCACCCGTGCTCCGGCTGTGGCCACGCCGATGTCGTCACATCTGGTGGCTCACGCCACGACGGAATCCCGGATCGCGGACGTCGGTCTGGGGGCGGCCACGCCAGCGTCGATCGATGACGTGTTACCGGCGCGTTGGCGGGGGAAGCAGGAGTGAGAATGGCCTTGACGTTGTGTGCGCAGCAGGAACTGCGGCTCTCGGTTCGTTCGCGATGGACCCAGACGTTCACGGTGGTGTTTGCCGCCCTGGCCTTTGCCGTCGCGACATCCGGGTACGTCCTGAGCGGTGGCAGCGGTACTCAGGACTTCTCTCGAACGGCCGCGTCGTTGGTCGAGTTGGTGCTGCTGCTGGTGCCGCTGACCGCGCTGGTATTCGGCGTGATGGCGCTGACGCCGGAGCCTGGGGCCGCTCAGTTGCTTTATTCCCAGCCGGTGCCTCGCACCGTGGTGCTCTTTGGCCAGCTCGCCGGATTGTGTCTGGCGCTGCTGGCGGCGCAGGCGGTCGGATTTGGCGCCGCTGGATTGCTGATCTTCCAGCGCACCGGCAGTGACGGAGTGTTTGGCTTCCTCGGCGTGGTGGCCGGCTCGTGTGTGTTGACCATGGTGTTCCTGGCGATTGCGGCGGCCATCACGGCGGGCTCGACGAGCCTGCGTCGTGCGCACCATCTCGCGGTCGCCCTGGTGATCTGGATTGTGGCCGTGGTGTTGTTCGATATGGCGGCGCTCGGCGCCGCGTCGATGCTGCGATCTGGTAGCGCATCGCGCCTGCTCATGGTCGTCGCGATTGTGAATCCGGTGGATGCCGTGAGAACGGGGACTCTGTTGACGGTGGAAGGCACAACCGCCTTCGGGGCCGCCTCGCTGGCCTTCCTCAGAATGACCGGAGGAACGACCGGTGCGGCCCTCACATTGGTGGCCTCGCTCGTCGCCTGGGTTGTGTTGCCGCTGCTGGTGGCCGCCGTGCGCGTCCGACGCGCGGACCTCTGACCCGCCCATCTGCCCACCCGCCCATTCGCTAGTGTCCGTGCGACGCGAGTTCCTCGAGTGCGGCGCGGTCGAGGATGACGAACCCGTCCTTGTCGGTGTGCAGCACGTTGTCCTTGTTCCACCGGCTCATGATGCGAATGCAGGTTTCGATGGTGGTGCCGGTGAGATCCGCGAGCTCCTGCCGCGACAGTGCCATGGGGACGAAGATGCCTCCACGGTCTGGCTGGCCCATCTGGTCCGCGAGTTTGAGAAACAATCGCGCAAACCGCGTGTCCACACGCCCGCCCGTCAATTCGGCCAGTCTCGATGTCAGTTCCATCAATCGGACCGACAGGCTGCCCAGCATGCCGCGGACGAGCGTTGGCTGTGATTCAAGCAACGCAAAAAAGTCCCTGGACGGGGTCAGCAAGCACGTCGCGGGCTCTATCGCGGTCGCCGCGGCCGGGAATGGTCGCGATTCGTAGGTCGCGACCGCACCGAGCAGCCCCCCCGCGCTAAAAATCTCCAGGATCCGCTCGTGGCCATCCGGGGTCCGCTTGAACACTTTGACCCGGCCGGTGAGGACGATGAAGAAGAAGTCGGGCGGGTCTCCCTCGTCGAAGACAAGATCACCGCGGCGATAGTCGCGGACCTGAGAAACCGCCGCGATCCGTGCCTGGTCCTCCGGAAGGACGCGTCGGAAGACCGGGATCTTGGCGAGGAGGTCCAGATCCGGGCGCTGCATCGCCCGCACTCTATCCCATCTGTCAGGTGAGTCGCGCTTCCAAGTCGAGGCCGCGGGGATAGAGGTCATGTTCTTCCACGTGAATGTGCAAGCGCAGGTCGGCGTCGAACTGGCGTAGTGCCTCGTAACAGTCTGCGAGCCCGGGCAACGCGATGGTCGGTGGGCGATAGCGGTGCGTCAGATCGCGGACACAATCAAGCGTCTTCAAGGCATCCAGATGTTCGTCCTCCATCATCCGGACCGGATTGGCCAACGTCCCAAAGGGGCCCAGCGGAAGCCGCCCCCCCGTGGCTTCCGCTCCGGCCAGGTCCCGGATGTAGGGGAAGAGCAGGCGTTCTTCCTTGTCGAGGTGGCCCAGCAGCGACGTCGCGAGATGGTCGAAGGTCTGCTGGATCAGGCGCAATTCAGGGCGATCGTCGGCCGCCAGTGTGGCCAACACCCGCAGCCGCGCCGCGATCTCCGGCACCACGCGCCGGGTGTAGGCGTGGTGGGTCGAGACGATGTGTTCTACGAGCTCATCCAGACGTCTGGCCGCACGGGTCATGAAGGCGCCTCATTGGCCACCCTACGCCGCTTGGTACCGCCTTCCTATGACGCCCGTCACCTCGGACTCCTGGACTTCTGGACTTCTGGACCCCTAGGGTCTGACGCTGATCACATAGCCCCGCCACATCATGAGCAATCCCAGCAGTTCCATGACATAGAGAACTTCGGTGTAGCCGAAGCGCGTGAACGCGCCGCCAATACCCGGCAGGATGGCGCCGGCGGCGATCCAGACGTTCGCCCACATCCGGTGGCGTGTGGCGTCGCTCTTGCTGAACTTGATGGCCGACAGAATCGCACCACCCACCAGGAAGATGACCGCGTAGAGGTTAATGAACGGGCTGAACCGGCGCACCCACGTCCATTCGAACACCCGGCCGGTCAGCCGGTGGGATTCCACGAGGTCGTACTGAATCGGCGACGACCAGATCGCGACCGATGCGGCGGCCACGGTAAACACCAGGATTGTGGTGAGCACGTGCGCCGTCCGCTTCTTCAGCATCAGGTAGACGGTGCCCTGGGCCAACGGCGCGCCCCCAAGGAGCGCGCCGGTGATGTACCAGAGACGAAACACCGGTTCCCGCCAGCCGAACAGTGCGGTGAGGGATTCGGTGAGGGTGCCGGCCGCATAGGCGCCCACCCCGATCGCCCACCACAACAAGTGGAGGCGTTCGGGGTGTTGCGCGTAGCGGCGTCCGATCGCCACCGCGAATGGAATCGCGAGAATCGTGGTGACGATCGGAATGTAGTGAACGAGGGACGTGCTCATGCCGCCTCTAGAACGCGCCGATTCCCAGACTCACCGTAAACGTCCGGCCGCGCGCGGGGGCGAACTGGAAGTGTTCACGGTAGAAACGGTTCGTCAGGTTCTCGACTGCAAACGTCAGCGTCACGCGGTCGCGACCGCGCGAGAGGTCCAGGCCGGCGGCGGCGCGCTGGATGGTGATCGCGTCGAGGGCCAGCAGGTCCTGCGCGATGAGGAACGGTGAGTCGAGCAGTGCCTGCGCGACGCGGTCGACACGACCCTGCGCGCGGATGCCGTATTCCATCCACCAGCGGCCACTCGCCTGCGTGAAGCGCGCGTTGGCAACCAGCTTCGACGGCGTGATGTTGTCTGCGGGTGTGTCGGCCAATGAATGGCCGGTCAGGGGATCGGTGCCCTCCGTGATCGTGCCGCGCGTGAACGCTGCTGACCCGGACAACGTGAGCACGCCGTACTGGAAGGAGAGCGGCGCATCGGCCGAGAGTTCGACGCCGGAGATTTTCACGTCCGCGTAGTTGATGGCCTGCGCGAGCGGGCCCGCCGGCGTGGTCGCCACCACGAGGTCCTGCGCGATGAAGTCGCGATACTGATTCAGGAACGCATACGCGCCGCCCGACAGTCTTCCGACCCGGAACTTCGCGCCGATGTCGAAGTTGTTGCCGATTTCCGGCTTGACCAGCACGTTCGGCGCCAGGTTGCCGACCGTCGCGGGTCCCGCAAACAACATCTCTTCAAGATTCGGGTGGCGATAGGTGCGGCCGAACCGCACAAAGGGACTGATCGCGCCTGTGGTGTTGGCCATCAGGCCGATGTCGCCCGTCACGGCCGACCGGCTGTACGACGCGCCATTGGGATCGGGCAACGTGGCCGGGTCGATCGCCGGGGTGGCGCCTTCCACGAGCGGCGCCACCGTGTAGCCGGCGGTCGCCTCCGTTGTGACGTCGTAGAAGTCCGCGCGCAGACCAGTGACCAGTGAGAGGTTCGGGCGAATCCGCCATTCATCTTGCGCAAACACCGCGATGTTCTGCAGCGCCGCATCCGGCACACGGACCGGGTTGGCCACCGTCGGCGGGCCCAGCACCATGGGTGTCGGGAAGACCGTTGCCGCCGGGCCACGTGCACCCATCGACACCTGTCCCACCATCGACATGGTGGTGGTGGTCGTGCGACGGTCGCTGCTGCGATCGCGATAGAACGTGGCGCCAGTGGTCAGAAGGTGATTTGTCGCGGGCACCCACACGGCCTGCACATCCACACCGGGCGTCCACACGCGTTGTTCGGTCTGCGACAACACATCGAGGCGCATGACCGCGATCGGGAAGAAGACTCTCGCCGTCGGCGCGGGGAACTGCACGGGCAGCAGGTTCTCGAGCATCCGCTCCGTGCGCTGGTAATACGCGCTCACTGACAGATTGGCCAGCCAGGGCGTGATGGCCTGCGCTTCATACTTGATGGACGCGCGATCCAGCCGGCTGTGTGGCAGCGACGTGGCATTAAAGAAGTACGGATTCGCGAAGTCAGGGAAGCCGATGTCTTCCATGCGGCGCTGCTGATACCGGAGCTTCAGGGTGCGGCGCTCGGCGAGTTTCACCAGTGCAGACGCGTTCACGAAGTAGCCCTTGGCCTGTGAGTTCAGGATTTCATCGCTCGTGCGCACGTACGGCGCGTTGAACGGATCCGGGAACGCCTTGAACGCAAAGCCAAACGCGTCGTCAATCGTGTCGGCCCGGCGGAGCTGACCGCTGGTGAAGAAGGGAGTCGTGTCTTCGGAGGTGAACCGGCCGGCCGTGTAGTTGCCGTACTCTTCGGCGCCGCCCTGGACGCGCACGGCAAATCGTGGCGCGGTGTAGCCGAGTGTGAGGGTGCCACGCCCACCGTTTTCATTGCTGCTGTAGAAGCTGTTCGCGCCGTACACGAGTTGGCGGCGGTCGGTGAATTGTGGTTCGTTGGTGATGATGTTGATCGTGCCGGCGAGGGCGTCCGATCCGTACATCAGCGTGCCGGCGCCGTTGACGATCTCCATCCGCGCGATCGTGTCCGGCGAGATCAGCCCGACTTCCGCGCCTGTGCGTTCCGTCGCCTGACGCGCCGTGTTCAGCCGTTCGCCATCCACGAGCACCAGAAGGCGCGTGGAATCGAGGCCGCGCAGGCGGGGACGCAGGCCGAAGGGGCCGCCGCCGACCTGGGTGATGTTGGCGACCGACGCCAGGGCGTCGCCCGTCGACAGCGGATTGGTCTGCGCCACCGCCGCGCCTGACAACGTCTCGACGTGCAGCGGAATCTGACGCACTTCGCGTTCCGACCGGCTCGACGTCACGCTGACCTCGGTGGACAACGTGCCCAGCTCGAGCCGCACCGGCAGGTCAATGCGCCGTTCCGCCGGCGACACAACCACCGTGCGAGCCGCATCGCTGAACCCACGGCGCGACACCATCACCAGATACGTTCCGACTGTCGTCGCCTCAACCGTGTATTTGCCTTCGGGATCGGTCTGCACCGTGGACTCCCGCCCGGATGCCAGATCCCGCAGGACCACCGTCGCGCCGGGTAATGCCGCTCCCGTCGCATCCGTCACGCTGCCACCAATCGTGGCCACCCGTGTTTGTTCGGCGACCGCCGCCGCCACATTCGGCGAGGCGAGTACCATCGCCACCGCCAGACACACTCCTCCTAGAAACGTACGCATAGTTGTCCCCTGTCCATCAAAAAATCGGAAATCTTGTAAGGGGAAACGAGGCCATTGCCTCATTGCCCCATTGCCTCATTGCCTAATTGACTGATGGAGGCGGGCGGGGGGAGAAGCGATAGCCCGCACTGAGGTGCAGCGCGGGAAGCGACACACACACGGCCGGGCGGCCGAGTGCGACAAGTGCTGGACGCCGGCGAGCGCCGAGGCCTGCGAGGAACAGTCCCAGACCCACGAGGCCGATGAGACCGGCCACTGTCTGCGTGAGCGAGACGACGATTTCGGGAATCGGAACGGCGCCGGGAGCGTCAAGCCGTGTGGCGAGTGCCGGGCCGTGCAGCAGAGCGGCCAGCACCCAGAGGGCCACGGCTTTGCGACCCCAGACGAGCGATTCGCCCTGGCGCTTGAGGATGATCAGGCCGCCGATGAGTCCGGCGGCGACGAGCCAGCGGAAGAGCAGGCCCGGATCCGTGAGTGCGCCACTCCACACCTGTCCGGCGAAGAGCCAGACGTGGAACGCCGCCAGTGCGGCACCCACAAGGAGAAGAGCTCGGCGAATCATCGTTCCCAGTCTAGTGCATGAACCGTGCCCGGATTCTCAGGCCGGGAAACTGTGCGTTTCCCGGCCTGATTTGTGAGTGCGTACTGTGGACTGCGGAAAATTCCACAGCTGGAGTTACTGACCGCCGCCTCGTCCGCCGCGTCCACCGCGACGCGCCTTGAGCTTCTCGAGCTGTTCGGGCGTCAGCACGGCTTCGACCTCCTGGCGGGTCTTTTCGTGGATGGCCTTGACCTGCTCCTTCTGCGCGTCAGTCAGGTTCAGCCCGCGGAGCGCCATGCCCGGGCCACCGGGACCACCGGGTCGGCCGGGTCCACCGCGACGGAAGCCCTGGCCTGGGCCGCGCATGCCGCCCATGCCCTGCTGCCGCTGCTGGCCGCGCTGCTCGATGCGCGGACGCTGATCCGGATTGCCCTGACGCGGCGGCTGCGCCTGCAGAGCCGCGGTGCCGACCAACGCGAGTGCGGTGATGCCAACGAATGCGATACGACGAGTCATAACGGCCTCCAATCGCGACCTGACGGAATGTGGTCGCTGTCTATGTAGCTGTGACTGGAGGCAGGGCGTTGTTATTCCCGGATTGCGAGAATCTCTTTGGCGGCGCGTCGATCACCGTTGCAGCTGATGCGCCTCGGGGCGTCGTGATAGCCGAGCGTGAACCCGAGATCGCCGTACAACTCACGCACACGGCGTGTCGCCTGATTGACCAGCACCACCGGGCCCGCATGACGGCTCAGCCACGTCGCGGTCCGGACCTGATCGTCCCACGTGAACTTCGTTCTCGCGTATTGGGTGAATTCCACGTCGTATGGAGGGTCGGCGTACACGAAGTCATCCGGGGCCAGCGTCATCGCCTCAAAATCACCGGTCGTAAACAGCCAGCCACCGAGCAGTTCGCGCCACGGCGTGAAGTCGCGGACGTACGCAACCTTTTTGTACCGGCCGAATGGCACGTTGAATTCGCCCGACTGATTAAAACGGCACAGCCCGTTGTAGCCGGTTCGGTTCAGGTAATAAAACAACGCGGCCGCTTCTGCGCTGTGTGCATCGCCTCCCGTGATCACCCGATTGAAGCGTGTGCGATTGCGATAGTACGCTGCCTCTGAATGTGTCTGCGCGGAGGTGATGACCAATCCGCGTTGCACCCATTGGTAGAAGTTGATTACGTGCGGATTCGCGTCGTTGAGCCATGCGCGCTCGGGCCGAAGACCGAGTGCGACGGCGAGTCCGCCGCAAAACGGTTCCACCAGACGTCGATGCCGGTGGCGCGCCCAGATGGGATGCAGATGCGGGAGCTGCCACCGTTTGCCACCCGCCCATTTCAGAGGCGGGCGCAGGGCGACGAGGGCAGGCAGCGACGCGGGCATTGGCCGAACAGTGTATCGTCAGGACAGAGGTGAACAATCGATGAGGTATTTCAGACCTGCCCGGTGGGCGGGTTCGCTCTGCGTGTTTCTCAGTGTCGTCATGAGTGGAGCCAGTGCCGCCGGTCAGGAGCCGACGGTCACAGTGAGCAAGGATCTTCAGAAAAAGTTGACGAAGCAGTTTCCCGGCTGGACGCTGGCGGCCGCACCGGCATGTGCCGCGTCGGCAGGCATGGTTTCAGCCGACATCGACTTTGATCAACAGGCCGATACGGCGCTGCTCGTGCAGATGCCGTCTGGCGCTACTCACGTGGTGGTCGCCCTGCCGCGTGTGGTCAACGTGGCCGTCTTGCACGACCTGGGGCCGTTGAGTGCGGTGGCCGGCGCCACCCACCTGTCGGTGCTCCCGCTGGGGCATGCGGTGCGCCGCCCAGGGGCGATGTTTGATGACTACCTGTCCGGTCCGACCTTTGCCGTTTCGTCGTGTGACGCGCCGCTGGTCGCCTATGTGTGGACCGGCTACAGCTTCCGGCCCGTGCCGGTTACGTCTCGGTAGACAACGCCGCCAGCCTGGTCGGCTCGCGAATCAACAACTGCCGCTGCTGGGACTTGAGGATGCCCTCATTTTCCCACTGCGACAGTGTGCGGCTCACGGTGTACAGCGTGGTGCCCACCAGATCCGCCAGCTCCTGTCGGGTCAGCGGATGGGTGATCAGAATGCCCTCAGGCCGCTGTCGGCCACACTGCCTGGCGAGGCGCATCAGTGTGATCGCGAGGCGCGGCCCGACCCGCAGCGTCGTCATCTCGCGCACGCGTGTGAGGGCGTCGGTCATGTGGGCGGTCATCTCGCGCATGAGGTTCGCGCGCACGGTTGGAAACCGGTCGAGCATCGTGCGCAGTGCGTCCACCGGCCAGGCGAAAAGATCGGTGGGCTCCACGGCTAGTGCGCTGACGGGGTACGGCGCTCGTTCGAGGGCCGCGACGCCACCAAAGGGCTCCCCGGGGCCCACCAGTCGCACGATCAGTTCCTGTCCCTGCGGCGTGTCCTGAAGAATCTTCAGGACTCCGGTTTCGACCAGGCAGAAGGTCGTGGCGGGTTCTCCCTGCCGCGCAATCCATGTGCCGCGCTTGACAGGTCTGCGCTGCGCGCCGGCCAGGCACGCCTGGCGGGCATCCTCGGGCAGGCCATCAAAGACCCGCGAGTGGAGCGCATCGCGGCGGGTATCCATGCCGTGTGATTGTAGCGATTGTGGCAAACGTTGCGCTGGCGCAAAGACGGCCGGCGAGGGCCCCGCTACGCTCTGGGCATGGATATGACACCCGACACCCATGTGGCCACCCTTGTCACCGAACGTCCGGCGACAATCGCCGTGTTTCAACGGCATGGCATTGATTTCTGCTGCGGCGGCAAACGGTCCGTGGCGATGGCCTGTGCCTCCGCCGGCCTTGATGTTGACCGCATCATGACGGAGCTCGGCGACGCGGTCGCCGGGCGCGATGCCGCCTCGTGGCCGCCCGGCATTGCCCCGCTTGTCGCGCACATTCAGCACACCTACCACGCGCCCCTGCGTGAAGAGCTGCCGCGACTGGCCATGATGCTGGAGAAGGTCGTGTACCGGCACGGCGAGCATTTTCCGGAGGTCCTGCTGCCGTTGCAGCGGACGTTCGCCCACCTGCAGCAGGAACTGCTGCTGCACATGGCCAAGGAAGATGCGGGTCTGTTTCCGGCGCTGACCGCGTTTGAGGCCGGCGGCACACTCGAGCCGGAGTGGCTCGATGCCCCCGTAAGCATGCTCGAGGCCGAACACGCGGATGCCGGGGCGGCCCTCGCCGAGATGCGCAGGTTGACCGGCGGCTTCATGCCGCCGCCCGATGCGTGCCCGACGTTCAGGGGGTTGTACTTCGGGCTCGCGCAACTCGAACACGACATGCACCTGCACGTGCATCTGGAGAACAATGTGTTGTTCCCGGCTGCGGCGGCGCTGGCGCGGGAGCGTGCCGGAGGCTGATGCGGCCATCGTCCAACCTGCCGTTGTTGTATTTCGGGGTCGCACACGTGAGCCTGGCGCTCGCGTGTGTGGCCCTTGTCGCCTGGCCCGGACTGCCCGGGCCCTTCTTTTTTCACCCGAAGATGATGGCGGTCATCCATCTGATCACCGTCGGGTGGTTGTCCGGTTCAATTCTTGGAGCCTTCTACATCGTCGCGCCGCTGGCGCTGCGGATGCCGTTGCCCGTTGGCCGCGTGGACTGGGCCTTGGCGGTCCTGTACAGCGTTGGACTTGCAGGGATCGTGTGGCACGCGTGGTTTGCCGAGTTCGACGGCGTGGCCCTGTCGGCGATTTCGGTGGGAGCCGCATTCGTGTGGGTGGCCCAGCGGGCGTGGCGAGGTCTTTGGACCGCGGTGGTGCCGTGGCCGGTGAAGCTGCATGTGGCCCTCGCGTTTGTGAATCTGCTGGCGGCCGCGGTCTACGGAGCGGTGATTGGGTGGGACAAGGCGCGCGGCACGTTGGGTTATTCGCCGATGCTCATGGCCTTTGCGCATGCGCACCTTGCGGCCGTGGGCTGGGCTGTGATGATGGTGGTGGGGCTGGGGTACCGGCTCATTCCAATGTTTGTGCCGGCAGCCATGCCTGTCGGCGCGTCACTGGCGTGGAGTGCGATTCTGATCGAAGCCGGTCTCGTGGTCCTGGTGCTCGCGCTTCCGGCTGGTCACTCGACGTTGCCACTGGGTGCCGGGCTGATCGTGGCCGGCTTGTTGGTGTTTGTCACGCACATCCGGCGCGCGCTCGGGCGACGGATGCCGCGACCTCCACAATTGCCCGCGCGCGATTGGTCCATGTGGCACACACACTCGGCGCTGGCGTGGCTGGGTATGGCGATGGCGAGCGGCCTGTTGCTCACGATCTTTGAGCCCTCACCTGCGACGGTGCCGCTCATGTGGTGGTACGGCACTGCCGGTCTTGTAGGCTTCCTGACTCAGATTGTCGTCGGCATGCAGGGACGGCTGCTGCCCATGTATCTCTGGTATCGCGCCTGGGACCGGCAGCCCGGGCCTCCACCGGCGGTATCCGCGAACGCGCTTCCCTCGGCGCGTTGGGCGAAACCCATCTTCGTCGTCTGGGTGGTGGCCGTGCCGCTCCTGGCCGGTGGTCTCACAGGCAACAGCCCTGCCGTCACGGTGGTGGCAGCAGGGCTGATGCTGGGTGGCGTCGCGCTCAACGCCGCGTACCTCAGGTCGATGTTCGTCACTTCACAATCAACGTCCCCTTCATCCCGCCGCTGAAGTGCGCCGGGTAGGTGCAGAAGTAGGTGTACGTGCCGGGCTTGGTGGGCGCGGTGAACGTCGCCTTGCTGACCTCATTGGCGGCGACCAGATCGGTGGCGATCAGGATCTGCGCTTTGAACTGCGGCGGAATGTACCCGTGGTCGCGGGCCATGCCGGCCATCATGGCGAACTGGTCGATGTTGGCACCCGGTTTCAGAATGACGAAGTTGTGCGCCATTTGCGCAGCCGGTTGCATGCTCATGGTGCGAAGCACCACCGTCAGCTTTTCCCCGGGCTTCGCCGTAATCGTGGTCAACGAATACTGCAGGGAGTCGTTCCCCGTGAGGTTGATGGTGCGCCCGGCCTGGGCGTTCACTGTGGGTGCGGCGCCGGCGATGATGGCGGCCAGCACGAGGGCAGCAGGAATCAGTTGAATCTTCATGGTCATGGCTCCGTTGGTTAGTGCCCGCCGCCAGTGACGGGCTTGCGAGTGGTGGTTCCGGTGCGCGACAGTGCCTTCAGCATGCCGACCGCACCTTTTTGCACGTCGGCGAATTCGTGATCGACGAGGACGTAGGTGCCTTCCTCAGGCACGATGAACTCCACGACCGCGCCATTACTGGCACCGAGCAGCACCGTCTGCATGCCCCGCCACAGGTTCGCGGGATTTCCCTCGTACCAGACGCGGTCAAAAATGGCGCCGATGACATGGAAACTCGATTGGTCGTTCGGGCCGACGTTGTGGACGTAGAGGCGCACGCGTTCCCCGGCGTGCGCCGTCAGTGCCGGCAGGTGCAACGCTTGCGCGTGTCCGTTGAACAGCACCTGTGATGGTTGCTTCAG
Source organism: uncultured Solibacteraceae bacterium (assembly GCA_964559545.1). Lineage (GTDB taxonomy): Bacteria > Acidobacteriota > Vicinamibacteria > Vicinamibacterales > SCN-69-37 > SYFT01. The sequence goes on from CAZLJG010000004.1 coordinate 16,636, forward strand.
ATTGGCGGCCGCCATGTCGAACACAAACGGCACCAGTCCGTTCTCGTCCGGTTCCACCTCGGCCGGCTTCAGATAAAACTCCGATTGCACCACCGCGTATTCCCGCGCGACCTGGTTGTCGGTGTCGTACCCGTTCTTCGGCGAGACAATCACGATGCCGTATTGCCCCATGGAAACGTGTTGCAGCACCGGCGGGACGCCGCAGTGGTAGATGTAGACGCCGGGGTAGTTCGCCATCCAGGAAAACTTCAGGCTTTCCCCCGGTTGAATCGGACGCCACTTGTCATCGGCGGCGACGGTGCCCGCGTGGAAGTCCATCGAGTGCTGCATCGGGGAGACCTGCGAGATGCCCTTCTGCACGTCGTTGGCGGCGAGTTGTCCGAAAAACGGGGCGGCGTCGGCACTGGGAGCGGTGACTGCCACCGATTCATTGGTGCGGTTCTTCATCACGAAGTTGATGCGGTCGCCCTCACGCACGTGGATGACGGGACCCGGCACGGTCCCGCCGAAGGTCCAGGCCTGGTAGCGGATGCCGGGCGCGATTTCGATGTTGCGTGCGAGCACGTCCAGGCGGATGTCGTGGGTGCGGTTACCGGCGGCCAATCGCGCCACCTGCGGCGCGAAGGTGACGGCGTCGCCAACCACCGGCGGGCCGTTGTAGTCCTCGTGGAAGACTTCGGCTTCCGGCATGCCGAACACCTTGCCGTCAAGCGTGTACGACCCGTCCGGGGCCGTGGGTTGTGAGGCGGGAGCGGCACAGGCCGCTGCGGTCAGGATGATGAGGACGAGAAGTCGCGTTGTCATGCCTGCAGTCTGGCAAGGGCGGCGCGGCCTGTCTTTGCGCCAGCGCAAACCGGGCGCCGCTGAGAATCCTGCACCACTGAGCACTTTCCAGCGGCGACCCACAGTGACAATCTGATTTGCCCGCTCGCGGACGCCGCCGGTGTCGGCACACGACTTGCCTTCTCTGTGAGTGCGAAGAGATCCCTCTTCACGGAAGCAGGAGGCTTTATGTGGCGCGCCCCTCTCCCCTGGGCATCCATCATTCTTGGCATTGCATTGATTGGACCGGCAGCGTGCGGTGGCGGGTCGTCCGGCACGCCGACCACGCCGGGCACGGTGGCTTATTCCGTGTCGGATTTCATCACCGCTGTTGCGTGGATTAGCGGCGGCAACGCCTCGCAGGCGTCCGCCATCCCCGCGGTGGCTGGGTCGTTGTCGGTGACGCCGACCACCAGCACGGGTGTCATCAACGGCGGCTCACGTGTGGTACGTCTCCGGACGTCCGCACCGATCACCAACGTCTATGTGACCATCAAGGGCGTGGACCGGACTGTGACCGGTGCGTGGAATCTCGCCGTCTCGGGGTCGCCGACCGACACATACATCATCGTCACGTTCTCCAGGACCATTCCGGTGACGCCGTTCACCATGTCGATCGTGGTCACATCAGGCAGCAGCCAGGTGAGCGCAGCCGCGGATGTGGCGACCGTGGTGCACAACGCGGCGACCGGCGATGTGCAGGTGAGTGTGTCGTGGGATACGCCGAGTGATGTGGATCTCCACGTCATCGAGCCCGGCGGCCGACGCATCTACTGGAACGACAAGACGTCGCCCACCGGCGGCACGCTGGATCTCGACTCGAATGCGGCCTGCACCATCGACAATGTGAACAACGAGAACATCCGTTGGACCTCCGCGCCAAACGGTACGTATACCGTCGCGTTGGATTACTACGCGGATTGTGGTGCGGGACCGACGCGATACGTGGTGACCGTCAACAATGGTGGATCACAGTCCGTGTTCAACGGCACGTTCCAGCGAGCGGACCAGGACAACTCCGACCTGCGGGTCATCACGACCTTTACGCGAGGCACCGGCTTCATGCAGACCACGGCGACGCCGCCGTCACACCTGGCGATTCTGGCGCAGCCGTTGGCGTCGAAGCGTTAGACCGCAGGCTTGCCCTTGAGCACGCCGATCTGAATCAGCAGGCCGGTGAAGTCGTACATCCGGCGCTCATGCAGGACCAGGGTGTCCTCCATCGTAAAGAGGCGGACGCCCTGGATCCTGAATTTTCGGCCGGTGCCGTCAAACCCCATGAAGGAGCCGACGTGTGTGGCGTCCACCATGAACGGTTCCGCCACGCGGTTGCCGTCAATCAGCAGCTCCTCGCCCTGATAGTCCCAGTCGGGAAAGGTGGTGAAGAGGGCCTCGTAAGACTTGCGGATGGCGTCACGGCCTTCGCGCCGGCCGAACATCGGGCTGTCGAGCGTGCCGTGTGCATGATGGCCCGCCGCCAGGGCTCCAGCGTCCCGTGCCACCCACGCTTGTTTGCGATCGGCGAAAAACTCGTGAATCTGATCGCGGGTCATGGGGCCTCCAGCGCGCATTATAGGGAGAATCCGGACAGTTTCCCCGCTTCAGTCAGCACCTGATCGCGCGACCAGCCGGCGGCGCGCAGGTCACGAATGCCGGTGTCCCTGTCGGATTTGCTGAGCTTTTGTGTCGGGGATTTCATGATGAGCGCGTGATGCGCGAACGCCGCCGGCACCGGCCGACCGATCAGGCGCCCAAGCAGAATCTGACGCCCCGTCGAATCCAGCAGGTCCCTGCCCCGGATGACATCCGTCACGCCTTGCACGTGATCATCCACCGTTGCAACGAACTGATACGTCCAGTTGCCGAGCCGATCACGAATCAACAGGTCGCCACATTGCTGCGCCGGCACCTGCACCTGCGGGCCGCACCACCGGTCCTCAAACCGCACCTCGTCCTCGGGCAGTCGCACCCGCCAGCCCACGCCATCCGTGAGGGCGTGCGCGGCATCCCAACAAACGCCCGGGTATCGGACCTCCGCGGACTCCTGGACCCCTGGACCTCTGGACCCCTGGACCGTGCGCCGAGTGCAAGCACATCCATAGAGCAGTTCGCGTCGATGCAGGTCCTCCGCGACGCGTTGATAGATCGCATGTCGCTCACTCTGCCGCACAGCGGGTTCGTCCGCTTCGAAACCGAGCCAGGCGAGATCTTCGAGGATCGCGTCCTCAAACTCCTGGCGACAGCGCTCGCGATCGTGATCTTCAATCCGCAGCAACACGCGCCCACGGCGCGCACGCGCATCGCGCCACACGTAGAGCGCGTTGGCAACGTGACCCAGGTGCAGATATCCGGTCGGCGCCGGCGCAAAACGCGTGACCACGCCTACGTGCTCAGCACCTTCGCGATGTTGACGGCTTTGCCCTTGCGAATGGGTTCCCAGAGGTCGCCAACCTCGCGGAAGCGCGCAGGGGCGGTGCGCAACGTGAAGTCACGCGGATCCACACCTTCCGCCACTTCGTTCCAGGTCAGCGGCGTGGAGACGCCGGCGTAGTCACTCGCGCGCACGGCATACGCCGCGGCCAGCGACTTGCCGAGAATGTTCTGCAGGTAGTCCACGTAGACCGTGCCCTTCGGACGTTTCTTCACCATGCGCTCGATCGTGGCGACCCGCGGATGTTTCGACGAGACGAGTGTCGCGATCAGATGGCAGAGCAGTTGCCCGGTTTCGTAGGTCGTCTTCGGCGGCAGCTTGATGTAGATGTGCATGCCGCTGGACCCGGATGTCTTCGGCACAGCCGGGATCTTCAGGCGGTCCAATTCCTCCTTGCACCAACGCGCGACATCCAGCACGCGCGCGAACGGCACACCATCGCCAGGGTCGAGATCGATCGCGGCGAAATCCTGGTGCAGCGGATTCGTCACTCGCGAGAACCACGGGTCGAGCGAGATCGACGCCAGCTGCGCCATATACAGCAACGTGGTCAGTGAACCGCCGATCAGCCGTTCGCGCCCACCCTCGTCCGGATCGATCGGATCCACGTCTTCATCCAGGACTTCGCGACGCACGCCCTTCGGCACGGCTTCCGGATGCCGCTGCTGGTAAAACGCGTGCTGCTCGATGCCATTGGGAAATCGCCGCATGATCATCGGCCGGTCCTCAATGACCGGCAACGCAAACGGCGAGACTTCGGCGTAGTACCGGAGCAGGTCGCCCTTCGTCAGGCCGAGCGCCGGCCAGAACACCTTCGCGAGGTTCGTGACACGCAGGCGATCGCCGTTCGGCAGATCCACTTCGCCGTCCCGGCGTGATTCCTCCAACGCATGAAGCCGCGCGATGAGCACCGCCAGTGGGTCGGTCGGTACAGGCTCCGCGGCTCGGCTGCCGCGGCTCGCAGTGACGCGCACGTCGTCGCGTTCGCCGACGTACACCGGATGCCGCAACATGCCGTCTTCCGTCATCTCGGTGAATTGCACTTCAACGGTCATCTTCGGCTTGGCCCAGTGCGCCTTAGCGATGGCTTTGGGTGGATTCACGAACGGACACGTCTCCGTCGCGAGCGCGTCGAGCCTCGCCGCGACGCGGGTCAGTTCTGCCTGATCGAACCCGGTGCCGACGTTGCCCACCCACCGCAACCGGCCCGCTTCAGGCAGACCCAGCACCAACGATCCGAAGTGTTGGCGGGTGTTCTGTGGATCGGTCCAGCCGCCGACGACGAATGTGTCGCGTTTGAGGAGTTTGAGTTTGCGCCACGCGGGTGACCGGCGGCCGCTGTGATACACCGACCCGCCGTCCTTCCCGATCAGGCCTTCCCAGCCCTCGCGCTCCGCACGCGCCAACATCTCCCGCCCGTCGTCGGCCACAATTTCGCTCAGACGCACCAGCGCGGAGCCCCCCGTTTTCACCGGAAGGGCGTCCTGCAGGCGCAGACGACGCGCGGCCATCGACAGCCCGCGCACATCACGGTCGTCATCGCGCAGCAGATCAAACACGACAAGCGCGGCCGGTTGGGATTTCTCCGCGCGCGCAATATCGGTCGCGGCCGTCAGATGGATGCGGCCCTGCAGGCGGCCGAACGGCAGGGGCCGGCCAGCCTCGTCAGTCGCGACGATCTCGCCATCCAACAGAAGTGGTCCGTCGAGTTTCGGGGCGATCTTCTTCAACGCGGCAACGATGGCGGGGAACTGGTGGGCCTTGGCGTGGCCATTGCGCGAGTACATCTCGACAATGACAGGGTCGTCCTTGGTCGCGGGCCGGAGGTCGATCAGGGCGCGGATGCCGTCGTACTTGGGCTCGTAGACCATCCCCGGCTGCACCACGGGAGGTGGGTCGAGGGAGGCGAGCATCGGACGTACTTTCGCGGGGTCGTCACGCCACTTCGGCACGGCACAATCTTATTCACAACGAGACATTGAGGGCTGAGAGTTCTCCATGCCTCGCTGTGAATTCAGTCTCTGGTCGTGGTCGCCGGGTCGATGCGCGCGGCGCGGCGTGCGGGGCCGAGGCACGCGCCAGTGGCGATCGCGCCGATGCTCAGAGCCGCGAGTCCGAACGTCAGTGGGTCCAGCGGCTCGAGCCGGTACAGCATCGATTCAAGCATTGGGACGCCGAGCGCGGCGAGACCGAGTCCGGCCGCCACTCCGACGATGACGGGCCGCAGCCCCACCGAAAATACCAGGCGGCGGATGTGACTGGGACTGGCGCCAAGCGCCATGCGGACACCCAGTTCGCGGCGTCGCTGCGCGACCATCACTGCCACGCTGCCGTAGAGCCCAAACGCGGCGAGCAGCACCGACGTCACCGCAAACACGCTCAGCAGTGCCGCCGCGAATCGTCGGGTACCTGTGCCCGCTGCCACAATCGCATCCATCGCTCGCACGTTCGTTACCGGCTGCAGACGATCCACCGAGCGCACGGCGTCCCGGATCGAACCCGCCAGCTGCGCTGGATCGGTGCTGGTGCGCACGACGACGCTCATTGCGGTTTCCGCCCAGGCCCACTGTGCCTGCGGCACGTACACCTGCGGTCCGATGTCGCTGTCCATCGTGGGATGGGCGACATCGCCGACGATGCCGACGATCGTGCGGAGCGGCGCGGTCGGGGGACCGAGGCTGATCCGGCGTCCGATCGGGTCGTCGCCGCCGAAGAGTGTGGTGGCCGCCACTTCGTTGATGACGACGACGCGTTCGCTGTGCTGGCGATCGGCAGGCGCAAGCAGTCGCCCCCGTCGCAGGGGTATTCCCATGACGGTGAAGTAGCCGGGCGTGACGGCGAACCGGTCCGCGTCCGGTGCATCCTGCGGATTGGCGGTAAGGCGCCCTTCGATGTGAAAACCGGATCGGTCGAAGTCGCCGCCCAGCGGCAGCGTGCTGGTGGCCGCCGCTCCCGCGACGGAGGGCAGCGCGGCGATGCGCGACAACACCTCGTCGTAGTACGTGACGGCCGTGGTGACCTGGTCGGCTGTTTCACCGGCACGGAAGCGTTCGCCGCTGGCCCACAGGTTGAACGTCAGCAGTCTGTCCGTCGTGAATCCCGGATCAACCGCAAGCACGCCGGTGAGGCTGCGGACCAGCAGTCCAGATCCCACCAGGAGGACGACGGCCATCGCGACGTTGCCGGCGACGAGCACCGTTCGGACTCTCCATGTCGAGTGACTGTCGGTGTTGCGGGAGCCCGAGCGCAGGCCCGCGTGTTGGGCGGACAGGATCTGCCGCAGTGGGACGAGGCCAAAAAGCAGGCCGCTGGCCACCGTGAGACTCATGCCAACCCACACCGCAGGTCCGTCAAGCGAGAGCGCCGCCAGTCGGGGGATCTGGGCGGCGCCGAGCGTGGCGACAAGTCGCACCGCCACCCAGGCGATCGTCAGGCCTGCGAGCCCACCGGCCGACGCCAACAGCACAGACTCCGTGAGGAATTGGCGGACGAGTCGTGAGCGCGTCACGCCGAGCGCTGTGCGGACGGCGACTTCCTGTTGACGTTCGCTGGCTCTGAGCAACAACAGGTGCGCAACGTTGCCGCACGCGATGAGGAGCAGCAGCGCAACACCCGCCCACAGCGTGAGCAGCACGGGGCGGACGGGGCCGAGGAACAGGTCGCTCACCGGGACAGCGACGCCACCGGCCTGGCTGTAGGCCGACGGATACTCGCGCTCGAGAGCGGCAAGCGTCTGGTCGAGCTCGGTGCTGGCGCGCTCGACAGTCACGCCCGGCGCCAAGCGTCCAAACACCCGCAAATGGCGACACGTGCGGCAGGCGAATGACGCTGCAGGGTCATAGCCGAGCGGCGTCCAGAGTTCGGCGCCGTTGTACAGACGGTCGGCGACCAAATCAGTGGCCTCCCGGGACATGATTCCGACAATCCGAAACTCCAGGCCGCCGACGATGAGTGGGGTGCCGAGGATTGTGGGGTCCGCGTTGAACCGTCGCTGCCAGAGGTCGTGGCCGATGATGGCGACTTGGCGCGCGTGGCCCGGCTGGTCCTCCGTGTCCATGAAGGGGCGCCCAAGCGCCAGCGTCAAACCGAACATTGTGAAGTAGTCGCGCGAGACGCGCATCGCATTAACACGTTCGGCGTCGCGATCCGGCGAGGTCAGTGTGGCGGTGGAACTGGCGATCGCGACCAGGCTGCTGAAGCTGCTGGTCCGATGGCGCACGTCGACGTACGTCTGGTAGCCAATGGTGCTGATGGAGGTGCCGGCGCGGCGCTCGTTGAGCGCGACGAGTGCGCTGGCGTCTTTGAACGGCAGCGGCGACAGGAGGACGGCGTCCACGACCGCGTACATCGCGATATTGGCGCCGAGCGCGAGTGCGAGGGTCAGCGCTGCGATGCCGGTAGCACCGGGACGGGCGCTGAGGGTGCGGATGGCCAGGCGAGCGTCTCGCCGGAGGATGTCGAGATGCACACCGGGCGCGCGTCGCAGAATGTCCGCCACCGTCTGCCACCAAATCCTCCGACGCATTGACGGGGTCGCGGCGTCGCGTCGCTCGGCCCGAAACGTCGCCTCCATGTCCCGCGCATAGGCAGACCGGAATTCCTCAGGTAACAGACGCAACAAGGCGCGGAAAACGCGGTCGCCCATGATTCCTCCGTCTACGCCTTTCGGCCACTCGGCGATAACTTGGCGCGGGCTTGCGCCAGTGTTTCCTCGAGTCGCTCCGCCTCGGCCATCGCCACTGCCCGGCCACGCGATGTCAGCCGGTAATACCGCCGGCGCTCGTCGTCCAACGCGGCGTCCGGCCGTTCTTCCGACTCCTCGATCAGTCCGTCATCCACAAAACGCCGAATCGCGGTGTAAAGCGTGCCGGCGCGCAGGACGACCTTGCCGTCCGTGCGCCGGGAGACTTCCTTGAGGATGGCGTAGCCGTGTTTTTCCCCGTCCGCGAGGGCGACCAGGACCTGGAACATCGCCGGAGTCAGGGGCAGAAAGTGGGACGCGTCAAATCGTGCCATGGTGGAGTGACTGTATCTACGGTGGATATAGTCGTCAAGTTCCAGCGCGGAGGTGTGCAGAAGTGTGCAGGGTGCGGCTGAGGGCCGTTCGGATCGATAATCACAGGTCCAGCACCAAGGATTGGCAGGGAGGCTCAGATGGCCGCGCGCGCGACATGGAAGGGATATCTCAAGATCAGCCTGGTGAACATCCCGGTGCGGGTGTTTCCCGCGACGGATGCCGCGGCGACGATCAGCTTCAACCAGTTGCACCGGGAGTGCCGCTCCCGCATTCAGCAGAAGAAGTGGTGTCCGACCTGTCAGACCGAGGTGGCCACCACCGATCTGGTGAAGGGCTACGAATTCGAAAAGGGCAAATACGTCGTCATGGAAGAGGACGACATGGCGAAGGTGAAGACGGAGTCCACGCGGGTGATCAACGTGGTCCAGTTTGCCGACGCCTCCGTGATTGACCCGGTCTACATCGAGCGGCCGTATTACCTCGCGCCGGATGGCCAGGTGGCGGCCGACGCATTCGCCGTGATGCGCGACAGCATGCAGGGCAAGGCGGCTGTGGGCAAGGTCGCGTTGTACGGCCGTGAGTATCTGGTCGCCATCCAACCGCGCGACAACGGGTTGGTGATGTACACGCTCCGCCATGCGAGCGAGGTGCGCGCGATGCAGGAGATCGACGAACTGAAGTCGGTGCCTGCCAAGATCAAACCCGACGAACTGAAACTGGCGCGGCAGGTGATCGGCAACTTCGAGGTCGGCGGCGACCTGACGCAATACAAGGACGCGTATCAGGAAGAGCTGCGCCGCATCATCGAAGCGAAGATTGCCGGTGAAGAAATCGTGGCGCCGATCGACGAAGCGCCGCCGAAGGTCGTCAATCTGATGGAAGCGCTGCGTCAGAGTCTTGAACGCGTCTCGGCCAATAAGAAGAAGGCCGCCAAGGCGATTTCCGAGCGTCCGGCAAAAGTGGCGGTGGCGAAAAAGCGGGCGCGGGGCTGATAGTCTCGTCCGTACGATGACGGACTTCGAAAAACTCGGACTCTTTTACCTTGGTCGAACAGCCGTTGGCCCGTACCTGCTTGATTCGCGCGACCTGACGACCCATGCCATTTGTGTCGGCATGACCGGCAGCGGCAAGACCGGGCTCTGTCTCGGATTGCTTGAAGAAGCCGCGATCGACGGCATTCCGGTGATCGCGATTGACCCCAAGGGCGACGTCGGGAACTTGCTGCTGACCTTTCCTGATCTCGACGCGGCGTCCTTCGCACCGTGGGTGAATGGTGACGATGCCGCGCGCGCGGGTGTCACGCGCGACGTCTTTGCCGAACAGGAAGCGACGAAGTGGCGCGAGGGGCTGGCCGGATGGGGCCAGGATGGCGCCCGGATTGCGCGCCTGCGTCAGGCCGCCGATGTGGTGCTCTACACACCCGGGTCCAAGGCCGCACGTCCCCTGTCGATCGTGAACAGCCTGGCTGCGCCACCACAGGCCGTGCGCGACGACGCGGAGGTGCTGGGGGATCGGGTGTCGAGCACGGTCGGTAGTCTGTTGAGCCTGTTGGGCATCGACGCCGATCCACTGACGAGCCGCGAACACATCCTGCTCTCGACGATTCTTCATGAGGCCTGGACGGCCGGTCGCTCCCTCGACCTCGGTGCGCTGATTCATGCGATCCAGACGCCAGGAATCACGCGCGTCGGCGTGATGGACCTTGAGGGGTTTTATCCGCAGAAGGATCGGTTTGCCCTTGCGACGCGACTGAACAATCTGCTCGCGTCCCCCGGCTTCGCCGCGTGGCTCGAAGGCGACCCGCTCGACGTGGGACACCTCCTCCATGGGCCGACAGGGAAACCGCGCATCAGCGTCATCTCGATCGCGCATCTCGACGATGCCGAGCGGATGTTTGTGGTGTCGTTGCTGCTCGGGGAAATCGTCACGTGGATGCGCACTCAGGCCGGCACGACCAGTCTGCGCGCGTTGGTCTACATGGATGAGGTGTTTGGTTATCTGCCGCCGGTGGCGAATCCCCCCTCAAAGGGGCCGTTGCTGACGATGATGAAGCAGGCGAGGGCGTTTGGCGTCGGTGTGTGCCTTGCGACGCAGAACCCCGTGGACCTCGACTACAAAGCACTATCGAATGCGGGCACATGGATGATCGGCCGTCTGCAGACCGATCGCGATCGTGCGCGGTTGCTCGATGGGTTGGAGGGCGCGGCTGGTGGCGCCTTCGATCGCGCAGCCGCCGATGCGGCGATTGCCGCACTTGGCAAACGCCGCTTCTACATCCACAACGTCCACGCCAAGGCCCCGGTGGAAATCGAAAGCCGCTGGTGTCTGTCGTACCTGCGCGGGCCTCTCACGCGCGAAGACATGAAGCGGCTGAGCCTGACACCACCTACACCACCCACATCACCTACGCCACCCACACCACCTATTTCTGCGTCTCCGTCCTCGCGCCCCCTTCTTCCCCCTGAGATCCCGCAGTTCTTCATGCCGGCTCCCGCGGGTGCATCGGGTGTGTGGGTGCCGCATCTCTACGGCGCGGCGGATGTGGATTTTGTGGATGCAAAACGTGGGGTTGATGAACGGCGGTCAGTGCAGGTGCTGTTGCCGCTGACGACACCGGCGGTCGTCGTGGATTGGGCGGAGGCGACACCGAGTGAGGTCTCTCCGCGTGAACTGGTGGCGGATGGTGGCGGCGCAGGAAGTTTTGCGCCGGTGCCTGCGGCTCTCCTGACACAGAAGGCGTTGACGAAATGGACGGCCGATCTGGATCGCTGGTTGGCGCGTTCGCAGAAGCTCGACCTGTATCGCCACGCTGAGAGTGGCACGACCTCGCGACCAGGCGAGGATGAGCGCGCGTTTCGCATTCGCCTCACCGAAGTGCTTCGCGGGAACCGCGATGCGGCCATCGACAAGGTACGTGCGAAGTACGCGTCAAAACTCGACACCGCGACCGAAAAGGTGCGGCGCCTGGAACTGGCGCTGGGCAAGGAACAACAGGATGTCTCGCAGCATCGTGTGCAGGCCGGCCTGTCCACGGCGAGTTCGGTCGGCGCTGCGGTGCTCGGGGCCATCTTCGGCCGTCGAGGTGGACTGACCGCTACGACGGTGGGGAAGGCCTCAACGGCGGCGAAGAGCTGGGCGCGTGGCTCAAAGGAAACGGAAGACGTGAAGCGCGCAGAGCAGAATCTGGCCGCGGCACGTCAAGCGCTTGTGGATCTCGAGCAGGACGTCGAGCTGCAGGTGCTCGCACTGCACAGCGAAACCACGGTGGATGTGTTGGAGACGGTATCGATCGCGCCGAAACGTGGTGGCGTCCACGTCACGCTGGTCGCGTTGGTGTGGGTCTAGCCGCCACCCGGGCGCATCGCCGGGTTCGTGCGCAAGAGCTCGTCCATGATGTATTGCTCTTCGAGGGCCGTTGGTGGCGCGAACGGTGTGCCGATGGCCCCGAGGTCCCTGGCTGGCGGTGCAGGCAACACGGGCACGATCAGGTCCGCGTTGGTATACGCCCACGCGACGTAGGTGCCCAGGCCCAGGCCGCTTAACAACAGCAGCAGCACGATGACCACGCCCCAGCGCCGGCTCTTCGGGCGCTCTTCTTCCTGCCCAAAATTCACGGTCGGCCGGTAGTCGTCACGTGGCGCCGAATCCATGCTCTCGTCGAGGTTCAGCGAGAGCTCGTCCATGTTGACCGGCGGCGTCGCCACGACCGGCGCTGGTTTGGGTGGTGGCGCGCTGCCGTCGGCCTGCTGCGACGCGCGCTGCACAATCGCGGGCGTGATGACCGTGGTGCCTTCGACGCGTCCGGCTTCGAGCGTGCGGTCGCAGAGCAGGTTGATGCGGCGCGGCACGCCGCGCGTGAGCTCGGCGATCAGGTTCACGCTGTCCGCGCGGAACTCGATGGTGTCCTTCCCGCCGGCGACCGTCAACCGGTGCTGGATGTACGCATCGACGTCGGCCGGAGGCAACGGGCCCAGCACGGCACGGCGAGTCACCCGTTCATCCAAGGCGCGCAGGGCTTCGGATTTGATCGTGGTGATCAGCCCGGGCTGCCCGACGAGCACAATCTGGAGGAGCCGCTGCCCGTCGAGTTCATACCCACCGAGCACACGAATCTGGTCCAGCACCTTCGACGACAGACTCTGCGCTTCATCGATGATGACGACCGCGTATGAGTTCAGCGCCACAAGGGATCGCAGAAACCCCTCGAGTGTGTCGAGCAGCTGCGGCAGATCCGCTTTGGCGAAGGCCCCTTTCCGGATTTCATCGCGGCTCACGAGACCGAAGTCGCGCAGCATGACGCGCAGGACTTCCGCGTCCGTCATGTAGGGATTCAGAATCAGCGCTGAGAACGTCCGCGGACCGAGCGCATCAATCACCGCCCGGCACAACGTCGTCTTGCCCATGCCGGTGTCGCCGGTGAGCAGCAACAGCCCCTCGCGTCGGCGCAACCCCGTCAGCAATTCCTCGTAGGCACGCCGATGCGCGTCACCCATGAACAGGAATCGGGGGTCGGTCGTCAGCGCAAACGGTTGCTCGCGGAGGCCGTAGAACGCCTCGTAAAGCGGCTCGTCTGGCGCCGCCGGCGTCATAGGCGGTTGCACGTCGTGATTATAGATGGATTAAATCTGGGGTGGATGACGGGAATCGAACCCGCAACAACCGGTGCCACAGACCGGTGCTCTGCCATTGAGCTACACCCACCACCCGGGGGAGACAGACAGTCTATCAAATGGGGCAATGGGGCAGTGAGGCAATGAGGCAATGG
>CAZLJG010000005.1:0-29041 GCA_964559545.1 uncultured Solibacteraceae bacterium
CGTAGATCAAATTCTACTTGCGCACAACAATATCTCCGCGTGTATTGCGGATTGTCACGCGCGCGCCGCCGGCCTTCCCGAACGTGTGAATTAATTTCTGGTCGTTGCCAGAAATAATCGGCGTCAGATTGACGTCGCTGGCCTGAATTTTGCCGTCCGTGCTCATCGCATCGAGGTCAAAAGACGCGTCCGGCGTCACAATCACGCGCGCCGTCTGGTCTGTCGTGACAACAGTGATTGGCGCGGGACCCGCAATGGTCACTTCTACTTCCGCGCGTCGTACATCGATGCGACTTTCCGCGCCGGCGCGATCCAACGTCACGCGCCCATCTGCGCCCCTCACGACCACAGGACCCTTCTGGCCGACGACTGAAATTTCAGCACGCGCCGTCTCGATGTCCACCGGCCCGGCCGAGGTGGCCACCGAACATTCGCCGTCCCGCACGTCGAGCGTCAGGCCGCCCGTGATGTTCTCAAACTGACTGCGAAGCCGCGACAGCCGCATCTTGACCGAGCCCGCGCCGGTCACCGTGACGGCGCCATCCACATGAATGCCACCGACGGCGCCCGACACATTTGAAATCTTGACCGTGCCCCGCGATGCCTCCAGATGGGCGCCCGCGACGTCGCTGATGGTGACGCCGGTCGCGGTTTCGACCCGCACGTGCATCCAGATTGGGACCTTGATGGTCGCTGAGGCCGTCTGGCTGCCTTCTTCAGGAAAATCTGCACGCAAGACGACGGTGTCGGCGACCTGATCGGTCACAAACACGGTGCGGTTCGCATACGTCTTCGCCGTCTCATCGTCTGGTCCGTCAGAACTGACGGTCAGGCTGTGCTCGATATCGGAGCGTTTCTCGCCGATGACGGTGACGCCGCCGCGGCCCACACCCACGATGCGCACTTCGCGGAAGCCTGACGGCACCGGCAGGGTGGCGGTATGGGTGACTTCCGCCCGGCCGGGGTTGCCGCGCATCTCGCGCCGGGCCTCGTTGAAGATGCTCGCAAACGAGAACCCTGACCCGCCGGTCGAGGGTGGGGCCGTGAATTGGTAGACCACCGCACCAACGACCACAAAAACGGCAATGATGGCGAACTCTCGTTTTCCCATGTTCAACTACTTCCGCATATAGAATACCGGGGCTTTGTCGTCGAAGTTCCCCTGGTCTGGCGTTGTCGTCACCGCGCTGACCGCCGCGTTGTTGTGGTGGTTCGTGAAGGATCTGGACTGGGCCGAGATTGGGCGGGCCTTTTCGGCGGCCAATCCGTGGCTGCTGGGCGCCGCGGTGCTCGTGACACTCCAGACATATCTGATCCGCACCTGGCGGTGGCAAACCCTGCTCGCACCGCTCGGGCCGGTGCGGTTTGGCCCGGCATTTCGGGCCACCGTGATCGGGTTTACCGCCCTGTTTGTGCTGCCCGCCCGTGTGGGCGAGGTCCTGCGCCCATACCTGCTGGCCAAGGAAGAGCGGCTGAGCGTGTCCGCCACCTTCGCCACCGTCATCGTCGAGCGGGCGATCGACCTGACGGCGGTGTTACTGCTGTTTGCCTGTTCGTTGCCGTTCCAGACCGTGGATGTGGGGATGGAAACCCAGCTTGCGGGTGCCGGAGCCGCGGTTGCGGCCATAGCCGGGCTGGGCGTACTCTTTGCGTGCGCGGGCCATCCGGAGCGCCTTGGACGATTGGTGGACCGCTTGACCGGCTGGCTGCCGACGCGCGTCGCACTGGCGATCGGCAGTTTTGCGAGGAAGTTCGCTGAAGGGCTCGGCGTCATGCGGGACTTTTCCGCGCTGGTTCGGACATTCGGGTGGTCACTGGCCCTCTGGACGTCGATTTGTCTGGGAATCTGGCTGGTGACGCACGCGTTCGGTTTGACGATGCCCTTCGTCGGCTCGTTCATTGTGGTGATGTACTTGGTGTTGGGGGTGTCGGCGCCGACGCCCGGGGGCTTCGGGGCCTTCCACCTTGCCTATCAATTCGCGGTCATGACGTATTTCGGTGCCGGAGCGGACACCGCGGCCGCCGCAGCCATCGTGCTGCATTTGGTGTCGTTTGTGCCCGTCTCCTTTCTGGGGTTCTACTTCATGGGGCGGATGGGGCTGACGTTGGGGAGTCTCAAGCGGATGAACACACAGGAAACCGGCCAGCCGTGAAGTGCCCGTATTGCACCCATCTCGGCGACAAGGTGGTCGATTCGCGCGAAAGCAAGGAAGGCGATGTCATTCGCCGGCGTCGCGAGTGCCTGGAGTGTGGCAGGCGATTCACGTCCTACGAGCGGATCGATGAAATCCCGTACATGGTCGTGAAGAAGGATGGCCGGCGAGAGCGCTTCGAACGCCAGAAGCTCGTGGCCGGCCTGCTGAAGGCCTGCGAAAAGCGTCCCGTGCGCGTGTCGGCGCTTGATGACGTGGCCGATGAGGTCGAAGCCGCGCTGCAGGATAAGCCTGAACGAGAGATGTCCACCGAAGAGATCGGCGCGCGCGTCATGGATGCCCTGCGCCATCTCGACAAAGTGGCCTATGTCCGGTTCGCCTCGGTGTATCGCAATTTCCGCGACATCGATGAATTCAAGAGCGAACTCAACGATCTGTTCAAGTCGTGATGCGCCGGTCCCTCGCTGCGTGGATGCTCGTTGCCGTGATGCTGGCCTCAGCCTGCCTCGTGGCGTCAGCTGTGCGTATTACGCCGGTGCTCGCCGAAGACAAGGTGATGGCCACGTTTGCGGCCCCGACGGTCTACTCGTCGGAGGTGCGTGAGGCGGTGCAAAGCGGGTTGGCGGTGACGTTCGCGTTCACGGCCGAACTGAAGCGCACCTCCACGTTGTGGTTCGACAGGACGATCGCGTCGGCAGACGTATCGTCCACCGTGAAGTTCGACATGTTGACGGGCATCTATCAGGTGTCCAAGCTGCGCGGGGGCACGGTGCATTGGTCCCAGCAGACGCAAAAAGAAGAAGAGATGCGGCTGTGGATGACGGAGTTCGAGCGTGTGCTGCTCGACGACGTGAAGGCACTCGATGGCGGCAGCGAGTACTACATCCGTGTGCGGGCTCGCGACAACCTGCCGCGCGGGTTCTCGTTGTGGCCGTTCGGCCGCGATGAGGTGTCCGGCCGCGTTGAGTTGTCTGCGGGGCGCTGATGCTGCTGGACGCGCCGCCGCCTGCGCCGCCGCCTGCCCCCGTGGCGCGACGTCGTGCGCTCGACAACCCCCGTGTCCTCATCGGCCTGGTGTTGGTGCTCGCCGCCATTCTGGTCGGCGTGTTGTGGGTGCCCGGCCGCATCAACCGGCTTGAAGAATCCCTGATCAGCGAAGTGGTGCTCTACGCGGTCGCGGCCGTGGACGTCGCGATGCTGCTTGCCCTGTTGTTTGTCCTGGCGCGCAACATCATCAAGGTGTTTGTCGAGCGCAAGGCAGGCACACCGTTCGCGCGGTTCAGGACCAAGCTCGTGCTGGCGATGATCGGACTGACGATTGTGCCGGCATCGCTCGTGTTGATCATCGGCAACGAGTTTCTCCGAAGCAGTGCCGACCGCTGGTTCAGTGTGCCGGTTGACGAAGCCCTCGACTCTGCTGCCACCATTGCGGCGCAGTATTACCGCGAGCGCCAGGAAGCCGTGGGCCTTCGGGCCGGGCGGCTGACCGAGATCCTGCCACCGACTCTCATCGAGGCGGGCGACGTCGCCACCATCACCGGATTGGTCCGGGGCGAGTTGTCCACGATGCGCGACGGGCTCGTTGAGGTGTATCAAACCATTCCCACGGCCTCAGGGGAGCGCGACGCCGTGTTTCTACTCGCCCAGCAGGCGGGGTCGCCTCCGCCGGATGCCGTGCGCGCGTCGGCCGATCGGCTGGCCGCCCGCGTCGCCGCCACGGGCACGCCGGCGACCGCCGATGATCCCGTGCCCAGTGGGGGCGTGTTGATTCGGTCGGGCGCGCCCGTGAGGAACGCCGAAGGTGTCGTCAGTGGCGTCGTGGTGGTCTCGTTGCATGTGACCGAGGCGTTGAGCCTCGAGGCCCGTCGCGCCACCAACGCGTACGAGCAGTGGCGCCAACTCCGCGTCATGAGTGGCCCGCTGCGCGGCGTGTATCTCGGTGTGTTCCTGATGATCACGCTGCTCATTCTGATCAGCGCGACGTGGCTCGGGTTCTACATCGCCAAACGCATCACTCGCCCGGTGCAGATGCTGGCGGAAGGCGCGCGTGCGATCGGCGCGGGCCGGCTCGACCTGCGACTCGAGCCCGAGACCAGCGACGAACTCGGCTCGCTCGTTGAAGCCTTCAACACCATGGCGGCCGAGTTGGGTACCAGCCAGGAGCGACTCGAGCAGTCTCGGCTGGCGTTGACGGAGAAAAACGTCGAAATCGAAACCCGTCGTCGGTACATCGAGACTGTGCTGGAACGGGTCGCGACTGGCGTCATCTCGGTGGATGCGGCCGGCCGCGTCTCGACGATCAACGGCGCGGCGATGCGGTTGCTTGGCCTCGATGTGTCGGTGATCGGCACGCCCGTCGCCTCTGTGTTGTCGCGTGATGACCTGCAGGCCTTGCACGCACTACTGCGACCGCATGTGGGGAAGGCGACGAAGTCAGCCGAGGGGGGCATCGAGGAGATCACGATCAGCGGCCCGGAAGGTGAGTTGCATCTGGCGGCAGCGGCGACGACATTGGTTGGCGTTGACGGCGCACCCGAAGGCGTTGTGCTGGTGCTTGACGACGTGACGCCACTGATCCGGACGCAGCGTGTGGCGGCGTGGCGCGACGTGGCGCGGCGGCTCGCGCACGAAATCAAGAATCCGCTGACGCCGATTCAGTTGAGCGCCGAGCGGCTGCGCCGCAACTTTGCGAGTGCGCCCCCGAATGCGCGCGCGCTGGTGGACGAATGCACGGGCGCCATCATCACGGAAGTGGACGCACTCAAGGGCCTCGTGGATGAGTTTGCGCAGTTCGCGCGGTTGCGCGGACCACGCATGGCGCCGGCCGATTTGAACGCCATCATTTCCGAAACACTCTCGCTCTACACAGGGGTGCTGCAGGAAGGCACGCTGCGTGTGGAGCCGCAGCTCGCGCAGGGGCTGCCGCTCGTGCGTGTGGACGTCGAGCAGATGCGCCAGGTCATCATCAATTTGATCGACAACGCGATGGAGGCTCTTGGCGGCCCGTCCGGTCCGCCTCGGCCCGATGGGGCTCCGCCGCGCATTGTGATCGCCAGCGCGATTGATGCCGCCGCGCCTGGAGTCGTGCTGACGGTGACCGATAACGGCCCAGGTGTGCCGGCGGCCGACCGCGACAAACTGTTCATGCCGTACTATTCGACCAAGGGCCGTGGGAGCGGCCTGGGACTGGCCATCGTGCAGCGCATCATCGCGGAGCACGGCGGCCGGATCGAGGTGGGCGACGCCGCGCCTGCCGGGACCGTTGTGACGGTCGTGTTGCCGGCGGAGTAATCAGGCATGGCTGTCATTCTCATTGTTGACGACGAAGCGGGTGTGCGATCGTCGCTGGCCGGCGTCCTGCGGGACGAGGGGTATCAGGTGGATACCGTGGACAGCGGCGAGGCGTGCCTCGACCAGGTGCGTCGCAAGGCGTACGACGTGCTGCTGCTCGACATCTGGCTGCCGGGCCTCGACGGCCTCGACACGCTGGAGCAGTTGCGCGCGAGGGGGCTTGAAGCCGAGGTCATCATGATCTCGGGCCACGGCAACATTGAAAACGCCGTCCGGGCCACCAAGCTGGGCGCCTTTGATTTCATCGAGAAGCCGCTCTCTCTTGAGAAGACCGTGCTGGTGGTGCGGAATGCCATCCGCCAGCACCAGCTCGAGGTCGAGAATCGCGCCCTTCGTGCCCGCGTCGATCGACGTTTCGTCATCGTCGGTGAAAGCTCCGCGATCGGCCGGCTGCGGGAACAGATTGCCATGGCGGCGCCGACCAATGGCCGCGTCCTCATCTCCGGCGAAAACGGCACGGGCAAGGAACTGGTGGCGCGGCACATCCACCTGCTGAGTCAGCGGCAGGAGAAGCCATTCATCGAGGTGAACTGCGCGGCGATTCCGGAAGAGTTGATCGAATCGGAACTGTTTGGTCACACCCGAGGCGCGTTTACGGGGGCCGTCGCCGACCGTCGCGGCAAATTCGAGCTGGCGCACAGCGGCACGTTGTTCCTCGACGAAATCGGGGACATGAGCCTCAAGACGCAAGCCAAGGTGCTGCGTGCGTTGCAGGAGCAGGTCATCGAGCCGGTGGGTGGGCAACACAGCGTGCGCGTGGACGTGCGCATCATCGCCGCCACGAACAAGGATTTGCTCGACGAGATTCGCGGGGGCCGTTTCCGCGAGGACCTGTTCTTCCGCCTGAATGTCATCCCCATTCATGTGCCGCCGCTGCGCGAACGTGGTGATGACGTGGTGTTGCTGGCGCGGCATTTCATCACTGAGATCGCGCGCGAGTATGGGCGGCGCTTGAAGCAGTTGACGCCTGAAGCGGAAGGTGTGCTGCGCGCGTTCCGCTGGCCGGGCAATGTGCGCGAACTGCGCAACGTGATCGAGCGGGTCATGATCATGGTGCCGGGCGAGCAGATCTCCGCGGCCGACCTGGCGTTCCTCGGCGTCACGTCCCCGTCACACCTGCGCGGGGTTGTGGCGCCGCCGCTGCTCTCGCCAACCGAGTTGATGCCGCTCTACACCGCGCGGGACGACTGGGAACGGGAGTACATCCGCGCCGCCCTCGCCGCTTGCGACGGCAACATCTCCCGCACGGCTGATGTGCTCGGGGTGGAGCGGTCCAATCTCTACAGAAAGATGAAGGGATTGGGGTTGGAGCCTACGCGGAATTAGATCGGAGCCGTCGGGCTTCAGCCCGACGGTAACAGCCGGGCTAAAGCCCGGCTGCTCCGATCTACTTTCGCAAAGCATTCTCCAGCACCTGCGCGTCCGTGAAGTCGCTGACCTGAAGGAACCAGGCGGCCGACTGGGTGAGTGCGGCTGAGGGCACCAGGCCGATGATTTCGCTTTCAAGCACCGACACGCCGTAGCGGGCGGCTTCACGTTTGACCGTTTCGAAGACGCGGAAGAGCGGTGTCTTTTCGTAGTTGGTCAGATTCATCGAGACCTGCACGATGCCGCGGTCTTCGAGGGCGAGGCCCATGGCCTTCACGTAGCGGAAGCCGCCTGAGCTGTGGCGCACGGCGTTGGCGATCTTTTTGGCGACATCGAGGCGGTCGGTGGCGAGGTTGATGTTGTAGGCGATCAGCGGCATGCGCGCGCCAACCACCGAGGCGCCGGCCGAGGCGTGCGCGGTGGCCGGTCCGAAGTCAGGCGCCCACTCGGGTTTGGCGATCTTGGCCGCGAGGCCTTCGAACTCGCCGCGGCGGATGTCTTCCAGGTTGCGGCGGGCGGGGGAGGACGCCGCTTCTTCATACAGATAAATCGGCAGGGCGTGTTTCGAGGCGACCTCGGCGGCTACCTCTTTAGCCAGGGCCACGCAGTCCGCCATCGTCGCGCCCTCGATCGGCACAAACGGCACCACGTCCACGGCTCCCAGCCGCGGGTGCTCGCCCTTGTGCCCGCGGAGGTCGATCGCCGCAATCGCCCGGTCGAAGAGTGCCAACGTGGCGGCCTTCACCTCAGCGGGCGAGCCGGCATAACTGAAGACCGTCCGGTGGTGCGTCGCATCAGGCTTCACGTCGAGCAGCTTCGCGCCCGCCCCCTGAATCGCCGCCGCGCAGGCGTCCAGCACCTCCTGCCGACGCCCTTCACTGATGTTCGGAATGCACTCGATGATCGCCATGCACGAATTCTATGTGCACAGGTGCACCGGTGCACAAATTGCCTCTTGTACTTATGATTGAGAGTTGCTACACTCCGCGCCGTACTGACCATGACTGAGCCCACGCGCCACGCTGACCTCACGCCGGATGCGCCATCCGGGGGGGATCCTCGTGTGGACGCGCTCCTGATTGAGGGGTTGGAGCACTACTTCGACGGGCAGTTTGAACACGCCATCCACCTCTGGACGCGTGTGTTGTTTCTTGACCGCCATCACGTGAGCGCGCGGGCCTACATTGAGCGGGCCCGGGGCGCCATTGCGGAACGCCAGCGCCGGGTCGATGAATCGCTGCAGGTGGTCGCGCGGTTGCTCGACGAAGGGCGCGCCGCCGAAGCGCGTGTCCGGCTGACGGCGGTGATCTCGGTGACCGGCGACGATGAGCGGACCGCGGCGCTTCGTCTGCGACTGGAACGGTTCGAACGGGCGACGGGTGGCTCTCCCCGGATCCATGCAGCCCCGATGGAGACGCCGGCCTGGTGGCGGCACGGTCTGGCCGTGGCGAATTACCGTGTCCGGCTTCGTTATGCGGCGGCGGCCGCCGTCCTTCTCTGCCTCTTCGTCGTTGGATCCAGCCCGGCTGTGCAGCACTGGTTGGGCCTTCAGTCGGTTCCGGACGTACCGGTCGTGGCGCCGGCCGCGGTGGTGGTGCCGGTGCCGACGACCGCGGAGGTGGCGCTGATTCGGGCGCGTGCGTTGTACGCCCGCGGACGGTTGGCCGAGGCCCTCGGGGCGCTTGAGCGCGTCAATCCTGAACAGACCGAGCGGGCAGATGCCGATAAGTTACGCGTGGAAATTCAACGGGTGTTGCTGGCGGGTGTGGAGGGGCAACGATGAGATGCACCAAGTGCAGCTATTTGAGTTTTGAGCCGGAGCCACGCTGCAAGAACTGCGGGCACGACCTGTCCATTGACGACCTGTCGCTCGGCGAGATCCCGCTGCGGGAGACTGCCTCCGGCGGTGACCCCCTCGACGAGTTTGACCTGCACCTCGATCTGCATCAGGAACCGGAACCCGCACCCATCTCGATTCACAGCTCGATGGCATCCCGGGAACAAGCCGGTGGCGTGGCCACGATGACGCCGCCTGTGATGGCCAAGCCCGTCGTGCGCGTGGCACCAGCGCCTGTGGCCGCGCCCGCCGCTGTGTCGGTGCCGGCCCCCGTGATGGCCGCGCCAGTTGCGCCCGCCCCCGTGATGGCGGCGCCAGCGCCGATGACGGCGGAATTGCCGTTGTTTGTGCGCGACATGGTGCAGGACGAAGAAGATCTGGAGCCGATGGTGAAGGTGCCGCAGCGTCCGCGGCCGCCCCTCGCCGTGCGACGCACAACACCGGATCCCGCGAAGCTGCGCGCGAAGTATGCGACGCCCCAGGAGCCGTCGTTGCTCGATTCGATGGTCGAGCCGGTGAAGACCGAGCCGGCGTTGTGGCAGTACGAACCTCAAGTGGAAAAGGCCGCGGCGCCTCCGACGACAGCGTTGCCGACGCCGATTGCCACCGGGCAGCGCGTGGCTGCTGCGGCGATCGATGCGGGTGTGCTTGGGGTGATCGCGGTCGCCACCGTGGTGTTCACGCTGCGTTTTGCCGAACTGCCGCTCGCCGGCGTGCTGGAATTGCCGCTGTTCCCGATGGCGGCGTTTTTCGCTCTGATTGGCCTCGGCTACGAACTGATGTTCACCGCGGCCAGTGGCCAGACCATCGGCAAGATGATCATGGGCCTGCGTGTGGTGCCTGATGAGCCACATGCGGAGGCCGAACGCGTGTCGATCCGTCAGGCGTTTGTTCGGGCACTCTCGATGCTTCCGCTGGGCGCCGGACTTGTGGCCGCGTTTATCGGCCACGGTCTTGCGGTGCACGACCGGGTGGCTCACACGCGCGTGGTGCGGGTGTGACCCGACTGGGTGTCGCCCTCGCCACCGTTGGTGGCGCGGGGTTTTTCCCCATCGCGCCCGGCACCGTCGGGTCCGCGGTGGGTGTCGGCGTGTATCTGCTGACATTCCAGTGGCCTTGGGTCTGGCAGCTCGGGTTGCTCGTGGCGTTGACCATTGTCGGTATCTGGGCGTCGGGGGTGACGGCGACCGCCCTCAACCGCGAAGACCCCGGCCCGGTGGTCATCGATGAGGTCGCGGGCCAACTGGTCACACTCTTCCTGACCGGCGCGGGGCTTACCGGCGCGGTGATTGGGTTCTTCGTCTTCCGCATCTTCGACATCATCAAGCCCTGGCCGGCCCGGCAGCTTGAAGACCTGCCGGGCGGCGTCGGCATCATGGCCGACGACCTGATGGCAGGGGTGTACGGATGGGTGGTCGTCACCGGTATCCTGTGGTGGTGGCCGGGCCTCTGACCGATTCTCCAACCGCTGAAATTCTGGCCATCGGGTCGGAACTGCTCACGCCGTTCCGCATCGACACCAATTCGCTCTTTCTGACAAGCCGCCTCAACGACCATGGCCTCGAGCTGCTGGGCAAAGCTGTGGTCGGCGACCGTCCGCAGGCGCTCGTTGATGCACTGCGTCTGGCGGTGGGCCGGGCCGACATCGTCGTCACGACCGGGGGCCTCGGCCCGACCGATGATGACCTGACGCGCGACGCGATCGCGACAGTCGCCGGTGTGTCGTTCCACGAAGATGTCGCGGTGCTGGAGGCGGTCGCGGAGCGATTCGCGCGGCGCAACATGCCGATGCCGGCGATCAATCGGCGGCAGGCGATGGTGCCCGAGGGGGCCACGGTGCTCGACAATCCCAATGGCACGGCGCCGGGCTTGTGGCTTCCGGTGGGTCGCAGCGTCATCATCGCGCTGCCAGGCCCGCCGCGTGAGTTGAAGCCGATGTGGGACACCCACGTGGCGCCGCGACTGGTCACTCGATTCGGTCAGCAGCATCTGCGACGCCGCACGCTGAAGATCGCGGGGCGCGGTGAGTCGCACGTGGATGAAATTGCGGCGCCCATCTACGGCCCGTTTCGCACGGGATCACCCGCGATCGACACATCCATCCTCGCGTCGCCTGGACAGGTCGAGTTGCACCTGTCGGCAAAGGGCCAGGATGTGGAGGCGCTTGACCGCGCATTGGAGCACGCAGTGGCTGCGCTCGCGACGGCGATCGGCGTGCCGGTGTTCAGCGTGGATGGCCGCGAACTCGAAGAGGTGGTCGGTGATCAGTTGCGCGCGCGGGGTGGAACCGTGGCGGTGGCTGAGTCGTGCACCGGTGGACTGGTCCTGGGACGCCTTACGAATGTGTCCGGCAGTTCGGCATGGGTCACCGGCGGCGTGGTGGCTTACGACAACGCGGTGAAGGTGCGGGACCTTGGCGTGCCCGAGGCGCTGCTGGCGGCACACGGGGCGGTGAGTGAACCGGTGGCGTCGGCGATGGCAATGGGCGTGCGGGAACGGATGCGGACAACGGTCGGCGTCGGCATCACCGGTATTGCCGGACCCACCGGCGGAACCGAGGCGAAGCCGGTGGGGACGGTGGTGATTGCGGTCGATGGCCCCGATGACCGGCACGTGGTCCGAACCGTGCGGTTTCCAGGCGATCGGACGATGGTGCGACAGATGTCGGTGCAGACAGCGCTCGATCTTCTACGTCGCGCCTGCGCGGCATCGAACCACACAGACTAGAATTGGATTTCATGTCGGACGGAACTACGCAGGACGCCAATCGCGCGGCTGTCCTCGGCGCGGGCAGCTGGGGGACGGCGCTCGCCATTCAACTGGGCAGTGTCGGGCACCAGGTGGCGCTGTGGGGACGCGATGCGTCGTTGATGGCGGCGATGGCCGAGCGCCGCGCAAACCCCACCTATCTTCCCGATGTGACGTTCCCGGCGCCCGTGCGCCCAACGTCCTCGTTGTCGAGTGCGTTGGCGGGGGCACGGTATGTGATTGTCGCGGTGCCGTCGCATGGGTTGCGCACTGTGGTGCGCCTTGCGGCCCCGCTTGTAGAGCCCGGCACCATCTTCGTCAGCGCCACAAAGGGCATCGAAGAAGACACGCTCACGCGCATGTCGGACGTAATCACAGAGGAGACCGGTGGCCGGTTCCCGGTGGTGGTGTTGTCCGGACCGAGTTTTGCGGCCGAGGTCGCGCAGCGCCTGCCCACAGCGCTGGTGGCGGCGTCACATGACGATGCCGCGGTGGTGGCGGTGCAGGATCAGTTTCGCGGGCCGCAGTTCCGCCTGTATGGATCCACCGACGTCGTGGGTGTCGAGATCAGCGGCGCCTTGAAAAACATCATCGCCATTGCGGCCGGCGTTGTGGAGTCGCTTGGGCTGGGCCACAACGCAATGGCTGCGCTCATCACACGCGGGCTGGCTGAGATTGCGCGGCTGTCGCATGCGATGGGCGGACAACGTGAGACGCCTGCGGGCCTGAGTGGCCTCGGCGATCTGGTGTTGACCTGCACGGGATCCCTCAGTCGAAATCGCCACGTCGGGATTGAGCTGGGGCGCGGCCGGCCGCTGGCCGAGGTGCTCGCGGGGATGCGCATGGTGGCCGAGGGTGTGCGCACGACGTCCGCGGCGCTTGCGCTGGGCGCGAAGTATGGTGTCGAGTTGCCGATTGCCAGTCAGATTTCCGATGTGCTCGAAGGGCGCAAGAGCCCTCGAGCGGCAGTGGGTGCCCTGATGTTGCGTCCGCAGCGCGGCGAACGGGATCACGGGGCGCGATAAATGGCGTTGTTTGATCGATTCAAGGCCGGGCTGGCCAAAACAGCCCGGCAGATCCGCGAACGGTTTGCGGATGTGTCCACCACGGACACGGTGTCCACGCCAGGCGGCGCGCGCGCGTCCGTCAGCGGCCGTGCGGCGCTCGACCTCGACACACTGGAAGCTGTCGAAGATGCACTCATCGCGGCCGATGTCGGGCTGCCGGCCACCGAACGCATTGTCGAGGCCGTGCGTCACGATCGGCAGGGTACCCTCGGTGCGCGCGTGGGGCGGGAAGTGCGCCGGATTCTCGGTGAGGCGGCGCCCGTGCCCGCAATCACCACTGTGCCGCACGTCATCCTCGTCGTCGGCGTCAACGGCACCGGCAAGACGACCACTGTCGGCAAGCTCGCGAATCTCTACAAACAGTCGGGCAAGTCGGTGCTTGTCTGCGCGGCCGACACATTCCGCGCAGCGGCCGTCGAGCAACTGGCGGTGTGGACCGAACGCGCCGGTGTCGATCTTGTGCGCGCGCAATCCGGTTCGGATCCTGCGGCTGTCACGTTCGATGCGGTCACGGCCGCCAAAGCGCGAAACCGCGAGATTGTGATCGTCGATACGGCAGGTCGGTTGCACACCCGCGCGAACCTGATGGCAGAACTCGACAAGATTCGGCGCATCGTGGCGCGCGAAGTGCCGGGGGCGCCGCACGAGGTGCTGCTGGTGCTCGACGCCACCGTTGGCCAGAACGGGCTGGTGCAGGCGCGCGAGTTTCAGCAGGCGAGTGGCGCCAATGGCATCGTGCTCACCAAACTCGACGGCACGGCCAAGGGGGGCGTCGCAGTGGCGATTGCACACGACCTGAAGTTGCCGATCCGGTTCGTGGGCGTCGGCGAGAGCATTGACGACTTCCTGCCGTTTGACGCCGACGCCTACGTCGAGGCGATCTTCACGGCGTAGCCGGGCATGATGACTACCGCCGATCACGCGGTGTGGATGACCCGGGCGTTGTTTGTGGCCGAGCGCGGCCGCGGGCGCACCAACCCCAATCCACTGGTCGGCGCCGTCGTGGTCTCTCCTGATGGCGTCGTGGTCGGGCAGGGCGCGCATCTGGTGGCTGGTGGGCCACACGCGGAAGTTCACGCACTGCGCGACGCGGGCGAGGCCGCTCGAGGAGCCACACTCTATTGCACGCTTGAGCCCTGTTGCCACATCGGCCGCACGGGGCCCTGCACGGAACGCATCATCGCCGCCGGCATCAGACGAGTCGTGACAGCGATCGAAGATCCCAACCCGCGCGTGTCAGGTGGCGGCCACGCCCAACTCCGAGGCGCCGGGATCGAAGTCATCACCGGCATCCGCGAAGACGACGCCGCCCGCCAGATCGCGCCGTTCCTCACGTGGATCACGCACGACCGGCCATGGACGGTGGTGAAGACCGCGGTGTCAGCAGATGGGTACGTTGGGCAGCCCCTGGGCTCCGTGCGACTCACGTCCCCAGTCACCGACCGGTGGATGCATCGGCAGCGCGCGTGGATTGATGCGATTGCGGTGGGGGCGGACACGGTGCTTGCGGACGACCCGCAGTTGACCGCTCGGGGGGCGTGGAGGCCGAGGCCGCTGACACGGGTCATTGTGGACTGGCGTGGGCGGGTGCCCGCGACCGCTGCGGTGTATTCGACGCTGTCGGCAGGCCCCGTCATAATGGTTGGGTTGGATACGGTCCCGGCGACCCACCGTGCGGCGCTTCGCTCCAGGGGTGTGGACGTCGAGCTGTTTGAGTCGCGCCAGCTCGCGGCAGTTGGTGCGTTCCTCGCGGACCGGAACGTGCAGTCGCTGCTGGTGGAGGGTGGCCCCACACTCCAGCAGGCCTGGATTGATGCGGGCCTCGTGGACGCGGTGCAGTTTGTGCGGACACCTGCGGTGCTCGGCGGCGGTGTACCGGTCGCTCCGGCACTTGCGCAGTGGGTGGCCGATCGGACTCCCACGAAGGTGTGGGGGGCGGACACGCTTGTGGAAGGAACGTGGTCCTGACGTGTTTACGGGTTTGATTGAATCAACAGGTCGGGTGACCACCGGCGTCACTGGTGAGTCCGGCGGTCGTGTCGTCATCGAGACATCGCTCGCCGCGGAACTCTCGGTGGGAGACAGCATCGCGGTGAATGGTGTCTGCCTGACCGCGGTCGTCGTTGGTCCATCCTCATTCGAGGCCGACGTGTCGCCGCAAACAGTGCGAGTCACCACGGCAGGACAGTGGCACGCGGGGCGACGCGTGAATCTTGAACGCCCGCTGCGAGCCGACGCCCGGCTTGGTGGGCACTTTGTGCTCGGTCACGTGGATGGTGTTGCGACGCTGATCGCGTTGCGCGCCGAAGCCGACAGCTATTGGCTGGAGTTTTCCCTGCCGAGTGAACTGGCGGCGTTGGTGATCCCGAAAGGATCCATTGCTGTTGACGGCATCAGTCTCACGGTCGCGGATCTGCGGTCGGACCGTTTCGCGGTGCAGATCATTCCGCACACCTGGACGATGACCACGCTGTCGGATCTGCGCGTGGGCGATTTCGTGAATCTTGAAGCGGACGTGCTCGGTAAACACGTGGCGCGGTTGGTCGAACTTGGGAGGATCTCGTGAAGAAGGCGCCGTTGCGTTTGGCGAAGGGCCGTCGGTCAACGCCGTTTGCGGACATTGAAGAAGCCGTAGCCGCGTTGAAGGCCGGGCAGATGATCGTCGTGGTCGACGACGAGGACCGGGAGAACGAAGGCGATCTGACGATGGCCGCATCGAAGGTCACGCCCGAGGCGATCAACTTCATGGTGAAACACGGCCGGGGTCTTGTGTGCCTCGCCATGACACCCGAACGGCTCGACCACCTCGACATTCCGCTTGAAGCCAGCGATCACTCCGCCCGTCGCGAGACTGCGTTCTGTGTATCCATTGATGCCAAGAAGGGGACGACCACCGGCATCTCGGCGGCCGACCGCGCAAAGACCATCAAGGTCGCGATCGGGCGTGATTCAGGCCCGCGCGATCTGTCACGACCGGGTCATATCTTCCCGCTGCGCGCGCGTTCGGGTGGCGTGCTCGTGCGGTCGGGGCACACCGAAGCGGCCGTGGATCTCTCGCGCATCGCCGGCCTGCCGCCGGCCGGAGTCATCTGCGAAATCCTGAATGACGACGGCACGATGGCGCGGGTGCCGGAACTGACGAAGTTCGCGAAGAAGCACAAGCTGCCGATGATCACCATCGCGGATCTCATCCGGTACCGCATGCGGACCGAGAGCATGGTGACGCGTGTCGCCCGTGCCGCGCTGCCCACCGCGCATGGACCGTTCGAGATCTTTGCGTATCAGTCAGGGATCGACGGCGAGACGCACGTGGCCCTCGTGAAGGGGGACATCAGTGCGGGTGAGCGCATTCTCGTGCGCGTGCACTCGAAGTGCCTCACGGGGGATGTGTTTCATTCCCTGCGTTGTGATTGCGGCCCGCAGCTGGATACGGCGATGCAGCGCATCGCGCAGGAAGGCCAGGGCGTGTTGCTCTATCTGCACCAGGAAGGGCGCGGGATCGGCCTCGGCAACAAGATCAAAGCCTACGAGCTTCAGGACCAGGGGCTCGACACCGTCGAGGCCAACGAGCGGCTCGGCTTCAAAGCCGACCAGCGCGACTACGGCATCGGCGCGCAGATTCTGCGCGACCTGGGCATCCGGTCCATGCGGTTGCTGACGAACAATCCGCGCAAGTTCGTCGGCCTTGAAGGCTACGGGCTGTCGGTGGTGGAGTCGGTGCCGATCGAAATTGCGGCGACCAACGACACGCGCAAGTACATGAAGACCAAAAAGGACAAGCTCGGGCATAAACTGTCGTCGGTGTAATGGCGATGGCTAAAGCGCTTGGGCTCCACGCGGTCGGCGTGTTCCTCGCATCCTCGCTGCTCCTGGCGGCGCCGCAGGATGTGCCGCTTGAGACGCTGCAGACGCGGCTCGCGGATTACATCGACGCGTACGAACGCGACCTCGCGGCCGTCGTCTCCGAAGAACACTACGTGCAGGAATCAACCGGCCAGTCGACCCTGTGGCCCGGCATGCGCACCCTCAAGTCGGAGTTCCTGCTGACGCGGGTCTCCTCACCGGCGGAGGGGGATTCCGGGTGGGTGGCCTTCCGCGACGTGTTCGAGGTGGACGGGGCACCGGTGCAGGACCGCAGCGACCGTCTCATTCAACTCTTCCTCAAGCCCACGGGCGATTCCCTCACGCAGGTCCACCGCATCGTCGAAGAAAGCGCGAAGCACAACCTCGGCTGGGTGCGTCGCACCGTGAATGTGCCGACGATGGTGCTGCAGTTTGGGAAACGCGGCGAGCAGGCCCGATCGCAGTTTCGTCGAGGGGCCAAGACAAAGGTCGGCGAACACGAGGTTCGCGAACTGCGGTTCACCGAACGCGGCACGCCGCGCATGATTCAAACGATCGACAATGCCGCCGCGCAGGGCACGTTCTGGATCGATGAGGCGACCGGTCGGGTGCATCGCACCGAGATGCGGATTTCCACCGGCTCCACATCCGTGGTGATCGGCGTGTCATACGCGCTCCAGGACGACCTCAAGATGTGGTTGCCCGTGTTGATGAGTGAGCGTTACTCGACGCCGCGCCAGCCCATCATCACCGGCCGCGCGATCTACCAGAACTTCAGACGGTTCAATGTGACGGTGGACACGATTATCAAGAAATGAAATGGAGCACAGGGGCTTTAGCCCCTGTGACGTCCCGGGGGCTAAAGCCCCCGGGCTCCTTCGGAAGGAACAGACATGAAGAATCGACTTCTCCTGATGTGTGGTGGCGTTGTCATCGCGACCGTGTCGCTGTTCGCGCAGTCGCGCGTGACGCCTGAGTTGCTCAACAGCTTCGAGTTCAGGAACATGGGGCCGTTTCGCGCGGGGGCGTGGATTACGGACTTCGCCGTCCCGGCGACACCCGAGCGGTCACATCGCTACACCTTCTACGTGGGCACGCGGAACGGCGGGGTGTGGAAGACGACAAACAACGGCGCGACGTTTGAGCCCATCTTTGATGCCGTGGGGCAGCAGTCCATCGGGGCCGTCGCCGTGGCGCCGTCCGATGAACGGGTCGTGTGGGTCGGTACCGGCGAGTCGTTTGTGGTGAGGTACTCGTATCCCGGCAACGGCGTCTACAAGTCCACCGATGCGGGGGCGACGTGGCAGCACATGGGGCTGCGCCCGACGCAGCACATCTCGCGCATTCTGATTCATCCGAAAAATCCCAACGTCGTGTATGTCGCGTCCATGGGCCCGCTTCATACGAAGTCGCCGGACCGCGGCGTGTATCGCACGCGTGATGGCGGCGTGACGTGGGACAAGGTGTTGTTTGTGAACGACGAGGTCGGTGTCATCGAGATGGTGATGGACCCGTCGAATCCCGAGGTGCTGTACGCGGCGACCTACGACAAGGAGCGTGTGGCGTGGCGCCTGCGGCAGGGCGGGCCCGGCAGCGGCATTCACAAGACGACCGACGGTGGCGCGACCTGGACGCGGCTTGAAGGCGGTCTGCCGACCGGCAACATCGGCCGCATCGGGCTCGACGTGTTCCGCGGCAACTCGAACATCCTCTACGCGCTCGTCGAGAACATCAACCCGCGACCGGCGGGTCTGCCGCAGCCGAATGCGGTGGGTGGCGGCATCGGCGAGGTGTATCGATCAGACGATGCGGGGCGAACGTGGCGGTTGACGCACGACCGCGCGATCAACGTCGGTGGCAAGGCGCCGTATTCCTTCAACTGGCTGAAGATCGATCCCAAGGACGACCAGCGTGTGTGGGTGACGAGTGTGTGGGTGGCGCACACCACCGACGGCGGCAAGACGTGGAACGACCTCGAGAACAACCGCTCCAGATTCACCAATATGTTTGGCGACATTCGTGTCATCTGGGTGGACCCGGATGATCCGGAGCGTCTGCTGGTGGGCTCCGATGGCGGCGTGTATCAGACGCTCGACGCGGGACGCACCGTCAAGCACTACGCCAATTTGCCGCTGGGCGAAATCTACGCGCTTGCCGTGGACATGGACGATCCGTATCACGTGCACGCGGGTCTTCAGGACCACGAGTCGTGGCGTGCGCCGATCAACGGCTTCGCCGGACGTGTCAGCACCGAGCAGTGGGTGACCGTGGGGATGGGGGACGGCATGTACAACGCCGTCGATCCGACCGACAGTCAGTGGGTCTACAACACGCAGCAGTTCGGCCTGCACTTCCGCCAGAACGTGCGGACGGGAGAACGGACAAGCATCGCGCCGCCTCCGGCTCCTGCAGGGCAGGCCCGCAACCGCTACACGTGGGTCGCACCCCTCGTGTTGTCTCCGCATGATCCGAAGACGTTGCTTGCGGGCGCGCAGAAGGTGTTTCGCTCGACCGATCAGGGCAACTCGTGGACGGCGATCAGTGGTGACCTGTCGAGCGCGGAGGGCGCGGCGACCGAGATTCCGGGCAGCCCGTGCACGATCACGCGCGTGGGTGACGGCAACGTCTGGTACTGCACGATCACTACACTCGCGGAGTCTGGGCACACCAAGGGCGTGATTTGGGCGGCGACCGACGACGGCCGGATCCATGTCACCCGCAACGATGGTGGTGCGTGGACCAACGTGACTGCGGCGATTCACGCCGCCGGTGCGCCGCGCGACTACTGGTTCACGCGGGTCACGCCGTCGCGTCATGCGGCCGGCACGGCGTACGCGACGATCACCGGGTTCCATCGCGACGACTTCAGGCCGTTTGTCTATCGCACGGACGACTTCGGCGCGACCTGGCGCGCGATGACGGCGACGTTGCCGGCCGCAGCCTCGGCCAACGTGATTGTCGAGGACCACACCAATCGCGCGCTCTTGTTCCTCGGCACCGACCGCGGGCTCTTCGCAAGCCTCGATGCGGGCACGACATGGGTGCCGTTCCAGTCGAACATGCCCATCGTGCCGGTGCGCGACCTCGTCATTCATCCCCGCGAAAACGACCTTATCGTCGGCACCCATGGCCGCGGCCTCTGGGTGACCGACATCACCCCGCTGCAGCAGCTATCCGCCGACGTCCTCGCCAAACCGGTCCACCTGTTTGCGCCGGAACCCAAGGGCCTCCGCATCGAAACCGACTGGGGCAACTACCGGCTGTATGGCGACGACGTGCTGGAAACGCCGAATGAGCCCAACGGGATGTCGATCGTGTTCTGGCAGCGGGACGGCTCGGCCGGGCCGGCGACCATCCGGGTCACCAACGGGGAGGGCCAGACCGTGTTCACCCAGCAGGTGCAGCCGGGCGCAGGGATTCGCCGGGTGCTCTGGAATCTCAGGGCGGGCGGTGGGGGCGGAGGTCGTGGCGGCCGGGGTGGCGGGGGAGCCATGGCCCCGGCGGGCGTCTACCAGGTCACCCTGGAGGCCGGGGGCCAGACCCAGACCCAGCCAGCTACGGTCAAACCACCCGTGTCCCTGCCCCGGATCTCCGGGGCGAGGTAGGGCGATCCTGTTGTAAGATAGCGGTTTGCGCCCGGGCGAAGTGTGCCCGGAGTGCGTGTGCGTTGTTATGTTGGACTCGTTAAGCACCAGGCTGCAGGACGTCTTCAAGACGCTTCGGGGCGAATCGCGCCTGACCGAAGCGTCGGTGGATGCGGCCCTGCGGGAAATCCGCCTGGCGTTGCTCGAAGCCGACGTCAACTTCCGCGTCGTCAAGGCGTTCATCGACCGCGTGCGGGCGAAGGCGATTGGCGATGAGGTGTTGCGGAGCCTGACGCCGGACCAGCAGGTCGTGCGCATCGTGCGCGACGAACTGCTCGCCCTGTTTGGCGACGTCACCGGCGGGCTGACCGACACCGCACGGAAGCCGCGCGTGGTGTTGATGCTGGGCCTGCAGGGCTCGGGCAAAACGACCACGACGGCGAAATTGGCACGCTGGCTGGCCCAGCAGGGGAAACATCCCCTGGTGGTGTCCACCGACGTGCGGCGGCCGGCCGCCATCCAGCAGCTCGCGGTGCTGGCGAAGCAGGTCGGCGTGCGGGTTCACGATCCCGAAGGGGAGATGGATCCGGTTGCGCGCGCGGCGGGTGCGCTCGCGTTGACGAAGCAGCTCGGGTTCGACACGTTGATTGTCGATACCGCGGGCCGTCTGCACATCGACGACGAGTTGATGGCGGAGTTGGATGCGATCGCGAAAGCGGTGGACCCGACCGACCGCCTCTACGTCGCTGATGCGATGACCGGGCAGGACGCCATCCGGAGCGCGGGCGAGTTCAACGCGCGCACGGGCGTCACCGGCGTCGTGCTGACGAAACTCGACGGCGACCAGCGCGGTGGCGCGGCGTTGTCGGTGGTGGGTGTCGTGGGCGTGCCGATTGCCTTTGTGGGCGTCGGCGAGCGCCCGCAGGATTTGGAGCCGTTCCACGCGGACCGGCTCGTCTCGCGGATGTTGGGGATGGGCGACGTCCTCACGCTCATTGAGCGCGCGGAAGCGGCGCTTGATGACGACACCCGCGAGAAGCTCGAGAAGAAGACGCGGCTCGATGACTTCACGCTGGAGGATTTTGCGGACCAGCTGAAGACGTTGAAGAAGATGGGGCCGCTCGAACAGGTGCTCGGGATGATCCCGGGCATGGGGGCGATGAAGCAGGCGGCGAAAGCCGGCGCCCAGGTGGACGAGAAGCAGTTGACCCGCGTGCAGGCGATCATCAGTTCGATGACGCTGGAGGAACGGGCGGATCATCAGCTGCTCAACGGCAGTCGCCGCAAGCGCATCGCGCGCGGCAGCGGCACGACGGTGGAAGACGTGAATCGGCTGCTCAAGCAGTTCGTCGAGATGCGCAAGATGCTCAAGACGATGAGTGGCGCAGGTGGTGGCCGTAAGGGCCAGCAGCGCATGATGCAGATGATGCGCGGCAGATAGCAGGGAGAGACAGACATGGTAGTGATTCGTATGCGGCGCGCGGGTTCGAAGAACCGGCCGTTTTTCCGCATTGTGGTGACGGAATCGGCGGCGGCGCGTGAAGGCCGTTTCATCGAGATCATCGGGCATTACAACCCGCGGACCAAGCCCGAGACGCTGACGCTCGACCGTGAGCGCCTGGCGCACTGGGTGAGCAAGGGCGCGCAGCCGTCGGACACGCTGCGGACCTTGATTGCGCGCGCGCCGGTGCCGGTGGCAGCGGACGCGGCGGCGCCGGCGGCCCAGTGAGCCGCGCACGCGACGTCGTCGAAGTCGTCGCGCGGGCGCTCGCGAGCCAGCCGGACGAGGTCGATGTGATTGAGGTCCCGCGACGCGGGACGACGATCATCGAACTCACGATGGCCCCGGGTGACCTCGGACGTGTGATCGGACGCCAGGGCCGCACGGCCTCGGCGGTCCGCACACTGGCCACGGCTGCCGGGGAACTCGACGGCGAACGCGTCACGGTCGACTTTCGCGACGACTAATGATCGCCATTGGTCGCATCGTTCGGCCGCATGGGTTAAAAGGCGATGTGGTGGTCGAGCCGGCCACGGACTTCGCCGAGGCCCGGTTCCGAAAAGGAGCCAGGGTCAGAACCAGCGGCGGTCGGGAGCTGACGATCGCCGCGAGTCGGCCGCAGGGTGACCGGTGGGTCGTTCGCTTCACCGGACTGGAGTCGATCGAGGCGGCGGAAGGGCTTCGGAATACGGAGCTGCAGATCGAGCCGGACGCGCTGGGAGCGCTGCCGGCGGGGCAGTATTACCTGCACGATCTGGTGGGCTGCACGGTGGAGACGGCCGAGGGCCAGGTGGTTGGACCGGTCGCCATTGTGTACACCGGGGCCGCACAAGCGGTGCTCGGGATCGACGGGCCGGCGGGCGAAGTGCTGGTGCCGATGGCTGGTGAGATTTGCCGCGAGGTCGACATCGCGGCGCGGCGGATTGTGATCGCGCCCCCTGAGGGGTTGCTGGACGTCAATCGGCCGACACGCGAGGGTGACCGTGCTCACGATTGATGTCGTGACCATTTTCCCCGCGATGGTCGAAGCGGTGCTGGTCGATGGGGTGGTGGCCAGAGCGCGGACGAAGGGATTGGTCGATGTGCAGGCGCGGGATTTGCGCGACTACACAGACGACAAACATCGGGTGGTTGACGATGTGCCGTTTGGTGGTGGACCGGGCATGGTACTCAAGCCCGAGCCGCTGTTCCGGGCGGTGGAGGCGATAACGGCGGAACGGGGCGCCCCCTCGGCGGTGGTGCTCCTGACGCCGCAAGGCAAGCCGCTGACGCATGCGATGGCGGCGCGGTTCGCGGGGATGGAGCGGTTGATCCTGCTCTGCGGCCGGTACGAAGGAATTGACGAACGCGTGACCGACGCGTTTGTCACCGATGAAGTGTCCATCGGGGATTACGTGCTGACGGGTGGGGAACTGCCCGCGCTGGTGCTGATGGACGCGGTGGTGCGACTGGTGCCGGGAGTGGTCGGCGACGAGTCGTCGGTGGCGGGTGATTCGTTTGTGCGGGGATTGCTCGATCATCCGCACTACACGCGCCCGGCGGTGTTTCGGGATCGGGCGGTGCCGGACGTGTTGTTGTCCGGGCACCACGGCGAGATTGAACGATGGCGGGCCCGCCAGCGCGTCGAGCGCACACGGGATCGTCGTCCGGAGTTGTTGGACGCCGCGGACCTCACGAGTGAGGAACGCACGGCACGTGAGTTGTTGGACGGCGACGCGTCAGCGTCGCCAAAGAGGAGACGGTCATGAACGCGCTAGAGATGATTGAACAGCCCCACCTGGTGGCCCGGCCCGCGATGCGGTCCGGCGACACTGTGAAAGTGCACGTGAAGGTGCGCGAAGGCGACAAGGAACGAATCCAGGTGTTCGAAGGCCTGGTCATCGGCCAGCACCGCGGGGGCGTGCGTGCCACGTTCACGGTGCGGAAGGTGTCCTTCGGCCAGGGGGTCGAGCGTATCTTCCCGCTGCACTCGCCGACGATCGACAAGATCGAAGTGGTCCGCAGCGCCAAGGTGCGCCGCGCGAAGCTGTACTACCTGCGCGATCTGCGCGGCAAGGCAGCCCGTATGAAGGAAAAGAAGCGGACGTAAATGCCGCGGCCCCGGGCCTCGCGTGCGTTGGAAAACGCCGTGCGCCGGCTCGGGTTTGTGTACGTGGCCGGCGTCGATGAGGTTGGGCGAGGCTGTCTCGCCGGACCCGTCGTCGCCGGCGCCGTCATTCTGCATCCCGATCGCCACATTCCGGGTCTCGCCGACTCCAAAGTGCTGCGCGCTGCTGAGCGCGAAGCCCTCGCCGTCGAGATTCGCGCATCCGCAGTGGCGTGTGCGACAGCCACGCTGTCGCCGTCCGATATCGACCGTCTGAACATCCACCGGGCGTCACTCACCGCCATGCGGCAGGCGGCGCTCAGCCTCGTGCCGCTGCCCGCGTTTGTGCTGGTGGACGGATTTCCGATTCCGGGGCTGCCGGTGGCCCAACGGGCCGTCATTGGTGGTGATGCGAGGGTCGCCGCGATTGCGGCCGCGTCGATCATCGCCAAAGTGGAACGGGACGCGCTGATGTGCCGTCTGCATGAGGACGATCCTCGCTACGGCTACGATCGGCACAAGGGCTACGCCACCGCCGACCATCTCGCGGCCGTCGCCAAGTACGGGTACTCCGCCGCGCATCGCCGGACGTTCCGGCCCCCGACGTTGTTCGACCTCTCTGATACCATCGCTGACTGACACGCCGGAGTTACCCCATTCACTTTTTCAGTCGACTCCTCATCGCCGCGTACCTGATCGAGGCGGGACTCCTCCTGATCATGGCGCCGTGGTCCCGACTGTGGGACCGCAACTACTTCGGCGACCTCTGGCCGTGGCTCGACGTGGTGATGGAAAACCTCTACGCACGTGGCGCCGTCTCCGGCGTCGGGCTCATCACGGTGTGGTGCGGGATTCGTGACCTCTGGTCTGCGATCAGCGGACGCCGGGCCGCCAGTGACGATGACGCTGACGCTCGTCACTGACTGCCGGCGCGCGTGCCCGGATGCGCGGACCGATCGCGATCTCGTGACCGGCGTCAGGCGCTGGCTGGCCGAGGCCATCGAGGCCGGTATCGACAACATTCAACTTCGGGAACGCGCACTGTCTGCGGCGAGGCTGTGTGACCTCGCGCGCGGTGTTGTCGCCGACACTCGCGGCACGTCCACCCGTGTGCTCATCAACGATCGCGCGGACGTGGCAGTCATCGCCGCAGCGGATGGTGTGCATCTGCGCGACGATGGGTGGCCGGTGGCGCGTGTGCGGGCTCTGGCGACGACCGGGTGGGTGATTGGCCGCTCGGTGCACGATGTGCTGATGCCTGGCGCTGAGGGGGCGGATTACCTGCTTGTCGGCGCCGTGTTCGCGAGTGGATCCAAACCCGTGAGAGGGCTCGAGCTCCTCGGCGCGGTGGTGGCCGGGAGCTCGGTGCCCGTGGTCGCGATCGGCGGCATCACCGTGGCGAACGCTCCGGCGTGCCTGGCCGCCGGGGCCTCCGGGCTTGCGGCGATCAGCCTGTTTCTACCGGCAGGTCGCGCGGCAGGCGCCCTGGGGCCACATCAGGCCATCAGAGAGCTGCGTGGGGCCGCAGGTTTTCCGATACAGTAGCGAGACGATCTCATGAGTGAATTCGGAGCCCAACTGAAACAAGCGCGCGAAAGCCGCGGCATCTCGCTGCGACAAGTCGCCACGTCCACCAAAATTTCGACGGTGGCGCTTGAGGCGTTGGAGCGGGGTGACCTGTCGAAGCTGCCCGGCGGGATTTTCAGCCGCGCGTTCGTGAAGGCCTACGCACTCGAGGTCGGGCTTGATCCCGACGAGGTCATTGCGCAGTTCCTGGTGGAGCTTGGTGAACACGCGAGCCGCACAAACAAGGACGAAGCCCGACCTGAAGTGACGGCGGACGACCGCGCCTTTCTCGAACAGCAGCGTCGCGCGGCTGTTGCGGCATCGCGGTGCTCGTGCTGCTCATCATTGGCGCCGTCGTCTGGTGGAAGATGACGTTTGGGGCCCCGACGGAGCCCGAGGCCGCGGCGCCACAGGTGTCAAATGCGCCGGCGCCGGTCCCCACGCCTCCGCCTGTGGCCGTGGTGCAGGAGCCGGTGGCAACCGTGGCGCAGGAGTCATCGAGTCCGCTGTGGATTGAGTTGGTGACGTCGGACAGCTGCTGGGTGCAGGTGACGACGGATGGCACGCTGATTCCTGCGCGCGTCATGGCGAGCGGCGAACGTCAGCGGTTCGAGGCCACCAGGGAAATTGTGTTGCAGGTCGGCAACGCCGGCGCCGTGTCACTGACCGTGAACGGAAAGCCCGGGCGGTCGCTTGGTCGTGTGGGGGACGTCAGGACCGTGACGATTTCTTCGGCGAACGTGTCGGAGTTTTTCCGGGACGCACCCCCCACTCCGAACGCATCTGGGACAGGCCGTCCATAAACACCGCCGCCTTCTCGCGGTCATCCTCCGTCTTCAGCGTCTTGAACAGATCAATCGCCTTGTCCAGGTCCTTCTGGACCGTGGGCTTGGTCGTGTTGAAGTAGAGCTTCCGAATCACATCGAGCGTGTTCGCCATAACTGGTCCTAGGTCCTTGAAATCCGAAGGCCGTCGGCCTCAATCGTACAGTCAAGCACGCGTGCGCCGCCAACGCGGAGCGCCTCGGCCACGGCGGCCTTGCGGTCTGACGGGACCAGGCAGAAGAGGCAGCCGCCGCCACCCGCGCCGCACACCTTGCCCGACAGCGCCCCCGCAGCCTTCGCGGCCGCAAGCAAGGCGTTGATGTCGGGCGTGGTGACGCCAGGCGCGAGTGTCGTGCGGCAGGCCCACTCGTCCGCCAGATGCCGGCCCGCGGCGTTCCAGTCGCCGGCTGTCAGCGCGTCACGCATGCCCACCGCCGCATCGCGGATACCCTCAAACGCCGCGATCACTGCCGGATCACCATCAATGCGGCGCTTCATGACATCCCAGTTGTTGATGCCGGAGTTCCGGGACGCGCCCGTGTATGCCACAACGATCCGGGAGGCGAGGGCGTCGGCCTCGACCGGAAGCGCCACCCGCCGGATGCCAGTGGCGGTCAGTTCCACCGCCGAGACTCCGCCATACAGCGCGGGCCGGTAATCCTGCGCGCCGGTTGGCACGCGGATGACCTGCGCTTCGACATTCATGGCAATCGTCAACAACTCGTCATCGCTCAGCGTTCGCCCGGCAAAGGCCGCCAGCCCGCCGGTGAGGGCGACGTTCATCGCCGACGATCCGGCGATGCCGGCGCCGACCGGGGAGTCTGAACGCGTGGTCACCTCGATGCCGGTGTCGGTGCCGTCCAGAAACAGGTGCACCAGGCGCGCGACGAGGGGCAACCGGTCGAGATCAAGATCACCGACCGACGCGGCCTCCACGACATCGCCGGTATCTTCCGACCGGAGGATGATGCGGCGGTCGGTGCGCGACTGGAGAACGCCGGTGGCGCGCAGGCTCAGTGCGGCGTTGATCGTCTGCGCGCGGTCGTGAAAGAGGTAGAGGGGCCAGATGTCGAAGGTGCCGCCGGCGAGGTCAATGCGCGTCGGCGCAGAAGCTGTAATACGCACGGCAGACATTATCCCCCCGTTTATACTGTGACGGTATGTCGCTTCGCGATCTTCGGCGTCACGTGGGACAACTGGCGATCGTCGGCTTCCCTGGACATGCCGTTCCTGCAGACCTGAAACGTGTGGCGGCCGAGTTCGATCTCGGTGGCGTCATCTATTTCGCGCGCAACATCGCGGAGCCCGCACAGGTGGCGGACCTCTCGCGCGAATCGGCCGACCTCGCACAGGACTGGCCCCTGTGGATCAGCGTGGACCAGGAAGGCGGACGTGTGGCGCGCTTGCGGCGGCCATTCACGGAGTGGCCTCCGATGATCACGCTGGGCCGCAGCGGCGACGAACAACTGGTCGGCGACTTTGCCGTGGCGCTTGCGGCGGAGCTGCGCGGCGTGGGGATCAATCTCGATTACACGCCGGTGCTCGACATCCACACGAACCCGAAGAATCCGATCATCGGGGACCGCGCGTTTGGTGAGACCGCAGACGTCGTATCGCGGATCGGTGCGTCCATGGTGCGCGCCCTGCAGGCGGCGGGTATTGTCGCCTGCGGCAAACATTTCCCAGGGCATGGCGACACCAGCACGGACTCCCATCTCGAATTGCCGCTGGTCGAACATCCGCCCGACAGACTGAACGCCATCGAATTTGCGCCGTTCAGGGCGGCGATCGCCGAGGGGCTCGGCACGATCATGACTGCGCACGTGCTGGTGCCGTCGCTCGACGAAGACCTGCCGGCGACGTTGTCGCGCACCGTGGTCACCGATGTGCTCAAGGGGCAACTGGGTTTTGACGGACTGGTCATCAGTGATGACCTCGGCATGCAGGCCGTCGCCGCCACGTGGCCGCTGCCTGAGGCCATGGTGATGGCGCTGGCGGCCGGGTGTGACTCCGTGTTGTTGTGCAACTCGACCCTCGAAGAACAAGTCGAGGCGCTTGAGGCAGTCATTCATGCGGTGGAGCAGGGGCGACTGCCGCTCTCGCGCGTCGAAGATGCGATGATGCGCCAGTCGCGCGTGAAGACCCGCTTCGCGCATCTGCTGCAGCCACCGACCACCAATCTTGAGAGCATCGGGCGTGATGCCCACCACGCCATCGCGGCACGGATGGCGGCCTTCCTGTGAGTGATCGCACCCGTTGCGGCCTGTTGAAAGTCCGCCCGGCCGGTCCGGGCAGCCGGGTGCGCCTGCTCGCGCCGGCGAGTCCGTTTGATCGCGCGGATTTTGACGCGGGCCTGCGTGAGCTCGAACGGCTGGGATTTGTGCCGGTATACGACGAGCGTGTGTTTGAGCGACAAACATACGTGGCCGGCAGTGCCGAGTCTCGAGCGGCCCAATGGAATGAGGCCTGGGCCGACCCATCGGTGGACGCGATCCTCGCGGTGCGGGGTGGATATGGCAGCGTGCAGATGTTGCCGTTTCTGTCGCCGGGCGACGTCAGTGGACGTCCACCGGCCGCGTTTGTTGGATACAGCGACCTGACCACACTGCACAGCTGGCTGGGTTGCCAGGTCGGCGTGGCCTCGATTCATGGGCCGATGCTGGATCGGCGAATCTCTGCAGGGCCGGCTGCATACGACCCGGCGTCATTGCTCGGAAGTCTGTCAGCGACGCCACTTGGAGAACTCGCGCCAGACGGTGTCGAATCCCTGCGGCCTGGTGAGGCCGAAGGGCCGTTGTTTGGTGGCACCATCAGCCAGTTGCTCGGCTCCCTGGGCACGCCCTGGGCTTTTGCGCCGCCTGCCGGGAGTGTGTTGTTCCTCGACGAGGTCGGGGAGCGACCGTATCGTCTGGATCGCATGTTCGTCCAACTGGCGCAATCGGGCGTGCTCTCCCGCGCGTCCGCCATCATCGTCGGCCAGCTGCCGAATTGTGATGAACCCGGTGGCGCGGTGACCGGGCGCGCCGTGGTCGCAGATGCGTTGTCGGCGTTTCCCGGACCGGTGTTGATGGGGTTTCCGTCCGGGCACACCACCACGCCGCTTGTGACGCTGC